>JACPZN010000108.1 GCA_016195505.1 Nitrospirota bacterium
GTCCGCGTTCCTCGACGCGTATCAGACATTCGGCACGCCATGGTACTTGTCGGCCGCCGAGCAGGCGCTGACATTCATGATCGATTATGCAATTCAGGACGGTCTCGTCTTCCGAACGGTGGCAGGAGGTAAGGGACGTATCACAGGATATCTTGACGACTATGCCTATTTGGCGGCGACGCTGTTGGACGCGTTTGAAACGACTTCGCACGTCTGGTATCTCGATCAGGCTCGGGTAGTGACGGACAGCATGCTCAACCAGTTTTGGGATGATTCCGTCGGGGGCTTTCTCTTCACCGGCAAGCTCCATGAGGTGCTCATCCACCGAATGAAATCGGGGGTTGATAGTGCGGTGCCCTCGGGCAACGCGGTGGCAGTCCAGGTGCTTCTCAGGCTCTTTTCTTTGACGGGAGCGCACTTGTACGATGAGCGGGCGGAGCAGACGTTGCGGGTGTTCGGCGACGCGATGGATCAGAATGCGTATGGAACATCCGCGATGCTCTGCGCGCTGGATCTATATCTCTCCAAGCCTAAAGAAGTGGTGATTGTGGGAAGCCGAGCCCACCCTGTGACGGAATCGTTTCTCGCCACGGTGCATCAACGATATGTACCCAACAAAATCCTGTTCCTGCTCGACGAGTCTCGTCGTGGCAAAGAATTTGAACTCCCCATGGCGGCGGGCAAAGTGAGTGTGAATGGACAGCCAACAGCCTATGTCTGTCAACGGCTCAGCTGTTCTCCGCCGGTGACCGAGCACGCGCAGTTGGAGTTGTTGCTGTAAAGAGGAATGCCTGTGGCGGCTGGCGGATCAGGCAATGGGCTCTATGATCATCTCTATAAGGGATTTTTCGACCAACGAGATCGCCATCAGGGCTATTCGTTTCAGGACGCTCCAGGGGGGAGTGCGCCGCCGCCGACGGTGACGTTCAGTCAGAAACTGCGGTGGTGGACGTGGGATCGATGGCAGCGAAGGAAAAAAATTCTCGCCGAGCGGGATCGGTTGCAGCAGGAGATTCTCCAGATCAAGAAAAGAGGAAGTTCCGAGTAGCGAATGTTTTCAATTATCGTCCTCGGAGCCGAACAAGATGGATAGAGCCTATGAAACGATGAGGAGCTGGGTATGTTCATATTCCGCAATCCTTTTCACGGTGCGAATCAGAATGATGACGGGCTGTCTCCTCTTGGTGGGCGGAGGCGTCGCGATAGGTATCGACGCGCAGGCCGTTCAGAGAGAAACGCATGAAGAAAAAGAAGCCAATTTTAAGAAACAAGCGACAGGCGAACTCTTTCAAAGGTGGACGTTCGATCAGGATCAAGCCGATGCAGTGCCGGCTGGTTTCGTAGTCGTTGCCTCCGGTACTGAGCGTCCTGCCAATTGGATGGTACAAGGGAATACGACGGCCCCAACTCTTCCGAATGTCGTAGCTGTTTCGTCGGGCTGCATGGCGCAGCCTTGTTATCAACTGCTGTTGGCGCAGGGGCTTGAGTACGAGTATCCCGACCTCACGGTTCGCTTCCGTGCCTCGGAGGGAACAGCTGGGATCGGCGGAGTGGTATTTGGCGCGAAGGATGCCAAGAATTTTTATGCAGCGGTAGTTGATCTGGTTGGCCTCACGCTGCAGGTCGTTCGCATGGTGGCGGGCAACGAGACAGTACTGGCGCATGCCCCTGTCAACCTCAAACAGGTTGATTGGCATTCACTCAGGGTGCAGCGCAATACGATCATCAGCAAGGACTTCATCGAGACGTTTGTGGATGGGACTCTGGTGCTTTCTGTCGAAGACCAGGCTCTGGGATTGGGGCAGGTTGGGCTACTCGCCACTGGGAAATCCTCCTTACTTTTCGATACGTTCCATGCCGTCCCACTCTTTTCACACCGGCCACTCTCAGCGCCGGCCGCATACTAGCTCATTCAGAGGATTACAGAAGGATGCCCTAAAACTTGCCTTTTTTCTTCCGTTAGGAGTAGCATATGTTTACTTGATTGCGAGAGGCCTGGCGAACAAGTGCTGAGAGTGACAAGGCCTGAACGGATGTTGTTTTGGTGCTGCCCGGGAATCTGATCGGAAGCCAGAGCTAAGCCGCCGCTGTGTTGATGACGTCTTCGGCCCATTCCTTCCTCGTTTCTTTCTCGCATCCAAGACAACACCATTTTTTCAAAGGAGGAACCCCATGGGTTCGAAGATTTACGTTGGTGGATTGCCGTATTCAACGACCGAGCAGCAATTGAGCGATCTGTTCGCTGCGCACGGGACGGTCGCGTCTTCACGAATTATTACGGATAAGTTCACCGGGCAGTCCCGTGGATTCGGGTTCGTAGAAATGTCATCCGATGCTGAAGCACAAGCGGCGATTACCGCATTGAACGGCACGCAACTGGGTGGCCGCACGTTGACGGTCAACGAAGCGCGTCCTCAAGAACCCCGCTCCGGTGGTGGAGGTCGCGGAGGATTCGGCGGCGGCCGGAGCTAATACGATCGCGTTCTCTTCAGTTGGGGGCTGTCGGAATTTCCGGCAGCCCTTTTTGTTTGACGTCCAGGAGTTATGGGTAGTGCGGGGTCAAGGCGTCTGATAGGATGACGACGGAGATTGTCGTGCCGCCATTCAAACTTGAAGCGCCTTTCAAACCCTGTGGCCATCAACCGGAAGCGATTGCCAAGCTGACTGCCGGTGTGGAGGCAGGGAAAAAACATCAAGTCCTACTGGGGGTCACCGGATCCGGCAAGACCTTTACCATGGCCAACCTCATTGAGCGGGTCCAAAAGCCTACGCTCGTGCTCGTCCATAACAAAACCTTGGCCGGGCAGCTTTATCAAGAGTTTAAACTGTTCTTTCCGCGCAACGCCGTCGAATACTTCGTGAGCTATTACGACTACTACCAGCCGGAAGCCTACATCCCGCAGAGCGACACGTATATCGCGAAGGATGCATCGATTAACGACGCAATCGACCAGATGCGGCATTCAGCCACGACGTCGTTGCTCCAACGTAATGATGTGCTGATAGTGTCCTCGGTGTCATGTATCTACGGGCTCGGATCGCCGGAGGTCTACCATGACATGCTGGTCTACTTGGAAGAAGGAACGGAGACGAGGCGAGAGAAGATTTTGGCCAAGCTCGTGGAGATCCAGTACGAACGCAACGATACGGATTTCCATCGCGGGACCTTTCGTGCCCGCGGGGACGTCATCGAAATTTTCCCCGCCTCCTCCGAGGCCAAGTCCGTGCGGATTGAGCTCTTCGGGGATGTCGTCGATGCTATTCATGAAATCGACCCGCTCACCGGGAAGTCGTTGGGCAAGTTGCCGAAGGTCGCGATCTATCCCAACACCCACTACCTGATTGCCCCGGATCGTTATGAGCGGGCGATTACCGGTATTGAAGAAGAACTCGATGAACGCCTGGCTCATTTCAGAAATACGAATCAGCTCGTGGAGGCACAAAGGATCGAGCAGCGCACGAAGTTCGACCTGGAGATGATTCGAGCGATGGGGTATTGCCATGGGATCGAGAACTACTCGCGCCATCTGAGCGGGCGTGCACCGGGCGAGCCGCCGCCGACGTTACTCGATTATTTTCCGAAAGATTTCCTACTTGTCATCGACGAGTCTCATGCTACCGTGCCTCAAGTCGGAGGCATGTACGAGGGGGACTACTCGCGGAAACGAACCTTAGTGGACTACGGATTTCGCCTACCGTCAGCCGTCGATAATCGCCCGTTGAAATTTTCCGAGTTTGAACGTTGTCTCGATCAGGTGGTGTATGTCTCGGCGACGCCGGGTTCCTATGAGCTGGAGCATGCGGGGAATGACGTGGTTGAGCAGATCATCCGGCCGACCGGCCTCATGGATCCGAAGATCGAAGTCGTGCCGGCCAAGGGGCAGGTGGATCACTTGCTCGGCCAGGTGCGGGCCGAAGTAGCCCCTGTTTGATGTGCTGGTCGGAATCAATTTATTGCGTGAAGGCCTCGATCTGCCGGAGGTGAGTTTGGTTGCGATTCTCGATGCCGACAAAGAGGGGTATCTTCGTTCATTCCGCTCGCTCATCCAGACGGCCGGGCGCGCGGCTCGCAACCTCGACGGGCGCGTGATTTTTTATGGAGACTTCGTGACGGATTCTATGAAGATGGCCATGGATGAGACGACCCGTCGTCGAGGGATTCAGGCAGAGTACAACCGAGCTCATGGGATTACCCCCGCCAGTGTGAAAAAAGGGATTCCCGCGCTTGAGTACGCCGTGGCCGACATGGATTACGTTCAGCTGGATTTAGCGGCCGAATCGGTCGAACAGTATGGAACCGGAGAATCGACGGATCATCTCATCAAACGGCTGGAGTTGGAGATGAAAGCCGCAGCCAGGGAACTAGCGTTTGAGCGAGCCGCGGAGCTACGAAATCGGATTCGATCGTTACGGCTCCAGGATTTGGACGTGAAATCCTAAACGTGTTTGTAGAGGTAAATTCCAATGAACATGCCGAGAACGCTGAGGATGTTGACCTTAATGCTGAAGCCTAATGTGAATTTCACCAGAATCAGATCGATGGTGAGGGGAGGACTGATACCGGGAGTAAAGTGTGTTGAGAAGATGCTCTGAATGGTGCCTTGGGGTGCCATAACGTGGAGGATTTCTCCAAGAATTCCGCCAAGTAGCCCTCCTATGAGTACGAAAATGAGAAGAACCCAGGGTGATTTCCTCACGCGACCGCCGTTCCTCCTTTCCGTGTCTAAGCATCGCAACACGTGGAAACTTAAGGGCACCATATCGGAAGGTTTCCGGCATGTCAACAAATCTGCCGACTTGGTGCCTCCTTGACTTGCCTCCTGCGGTTCTATACACTCGACAGGATCTTTTCCTAGATTTTTCGAGGCGATCGGAGATCTGGCTAAGGCTTCGATGGCCTCTTTCTTTGTGGCCCCATGCTTGATGCACTGAGCGACAAGTTCGAGAAAATGTTTAAGAAACTTCGTGGGCAGGGTGTGCTCACGGAGGAGAACATTATCGAGGCCTTAAAAGATGTGCGATTAGCGCTTCTTGAAGCCGACGTCAATTTCAAGATCGTCAAAGATTTCATCGAGCGAGTCCGTCAGAAGGCCGTTGGTCAGGAAGTGCTGCAGAGCCTGACTCCCGGACATCAAGTCGTTAAGGTTGTCTGGGATGAATTGTGCGAGATGATGGGGCGTGAGCGGTCGGGGCTTTCGCTCAGCTCCAAGCCGCCCACCGTGGTGATGATGGTCGGGTTACAAGGTGCCGGTAAGACGACGACCTGTGGCAAGCTGGCGCGCCTGTTTAAGAATCAAGGCAAGCGCGTGCTCCTGGTTGCAGCCGATCCGCGGCGCCCAGCGGCCGTGGAGCAACTCAGCGCGTTGGGACGGGACCTCGGAATTGATGTTCATCGTATCGATCAGGTTCAAACCTCCCAGGCAGATGTCGTACGCATTTGCCAAGCCGGGGTCGAGCGTGGACAGGAGCAGGGTTTCGATCTTGTCGTCCTGGATACAGGGGGACGGTTGCACATCGACGATGAGTTGATGGGAGAGCTCACGGCCGTGAAGGCGACAGTGGCTCCTCATGAGGTGCTTCTGGTCGCCGATGCAATGACCGGGCAGGATGCGGTGGCGATGGCAAGCCTGTTCGATCAGAAGCTTGGCTTGACCGGCGTTATCCTGACCAAGGTGGAGGGCGATGCGCGCGGCGGTGCGCTCTTGTCCATTCGAGCCGTCACCGGCAGACCTGTCAAATTTCTTGGTGTTGGGGAAAAGCTAGACGCTCTCGAGGTGTTCTATCCGGATCGGATGGCCTCGCGCATACTCGGGATGGGCGATGTGTTGTCGCTCATAGAAAAAGCGCAGGAGAATATTACCCGGGAACAGGCCGAGGCAGCGCAGAAGCGACTTGCGAGTAATACGTTCACACTGGAGGATTTCCGCACCCAGTTAGGGCAGATGAATCGACTTGGCTCGTTCGATCAGATTCTAGGCTTGCTCCCAGGGGGACAGAAGTTGAAGAGTGTGCTTGAGGATAAGAAGCCGGAGCGGGAAATGGGCCGGGTGGTCGCCATGATTGATTCCATGACGATCCGCGAACGTCGTGATCACACGATCATCAATGGAAGCCGTAAGAAACGGATCGCGCGTGGAAGCGGCACCAGTGTGCAAGATGTCAATCGATTGATTAAGCAATTCTTGTCGGCAAAGAAATTGGCAAAGGCAATGACAGGTGCAGGGGGGCGACGACAGCTCGCCCAACTCATGCGTTCGATGTGATTCATGGCCTTGAGCTGTCGGCTATCGGCTGTCAGCCTTGTGCAGAGTCGAATGTGAAATCACAGAGGTGACGGCCGTTGGCCGGACACTCATTTATCAAGGAGGACAGTCGTGGCCGTTCATTTGAGACTCGCTCGGACAGGAAGGCACAAACGACCCATGTATCGATTGGTCGCAGCCGATTCACGCAAGGCGCGTGATGGTCGCTTCCTTGAAATTCTTGGGATCTTTGACCCGTTGAAGGATGCCGGCGTGCCGGAGCTCAAGCAGGAGCGTGTGCTGAGCTGGTTACATCAGGGTGCGCAACCATCGGTCACCGTACGGACGTTGCTTCGTCGATCCGGTCTCTGGAAGCAGTTCGAGACCGAAAAAACAGCGCGGAAAAAGACAGCCACGAAGTAGTCATGCTGAGTCAGCTTCAAACCGTGACAGTGGGACAGATTGAGCGACCCTTTGGCATCAAGGGAGAAGTCATGGTTCGTTCATTGAGCGATGTTCCAGGCCGATTTGAAGCGCTGACGCAGGTAAGCCTCGTGGCGAAGAGCGGAATGTCGATGGAAACCAGCGTGACCCATGTGAGGCGCACTGGGAGAGGGTTCATTGTGGGGTTAGCAGGCCTGACTACACCGGAAGCCGCAGGACTGTGGCGTGGTGGTATGATTCAGGCGCCTCGTGGGAGCGTGCCTGCACTTCCGGATGGTCAGTACTATGAGTGCGACTTGGTGGGGCTTGCGGTTCAGACTGAGCAGGGACAGCCGATCGGTGTGTTGGAGCAGATTTGGGAATTGCCGGGCAATCATGTGTTCGTCGTGCGCCAAGGCGCTAAAGAGATCTTGATTCCGGCGGCAAAGGAGTTGGTGAAAGCCGTTGACCTTGAACGTGGTGTCATGACCATTCACATGATCGACGGATTGGGCGACTACTAAGATGCTGCGTTTCGATGTACTTACGTTGTTCCCGGACCTCGTGGCTCCCGTCTTGGGCCAGAGCATCCTCAAGCGCGCTCAGGAGAAGCGATTATTGGAGGTGAAGGTGCACAATTTACGTGACTTCACCAATGATCGCCACAAGGTGGCCGATGACGTGCCCTATGGCGGTGGCGCGGGGATGGTCATGAAGGCCGAGCCGATCTTGCGGGCGGTCGATGCGCTGCGGGAAGAAGGCCAGCCGAACGAGCAGATTCGTCTGTTGTTTCCATCGCCGCATGGCCGCCCCTTCACGCAGGATTATGCCCAGCATCTTGCGCGCGAACGGCGGCGCATGGTGATTCTCTGCGGACATTATGAAGGAGTCGATGAGCGGGTGAGGCTGGCACTGTCACCTGAAGAGGTTTCTATCGGGGATTATGTAGTGACCGGCGGCGAATTGCCGGCGCTCGTGTTGATCGACGCTGCGGTACGGCTGGTGCCCGGTGTCTTGGGTGATCCTGAGTCCGTCATCGAAGAGTCGTTCTCGGATTCGCTGTTGGAGTATCCGCACTATACTAGACCGACGGAGGTCCGAGGTCTGGGTGTACCGGAGGTGTTGCTGTCGGGGCATCATGAGGCCATTCGTCTGTGGCGCCGGAAAGAGGCCTTACGCAGCACATATCTCAGACGGCCCGATCTCCTGAGAGATCGGGAGCTCACGGGCGAAGATCAACGGCTATTGAACGAACTTATGAGCGAAGGTGTCTCGACGGTGCCGATGCGATACGGGGAGGAAGGGGTAAGCACATGAATCAGTTAGAGCGAATTCAGCGATCCTTGACGAAGAAATCGGTTTCGAGCTTTGAAGTCGGGGATACCGTCAGGGTCCACGTCAAAGTCGTCGAGGGTGAAAAGGAACGTATCCAGGTGTACGAAGGAACCGTGATTGCCCGCAAGGGCACCTTGAATACGGAGACTTTTACGGTCCGCAAGGTGTCCTACGGCGTCGGAGTCGAACGGATTTTCCCAGTGCACTCGCCGATTGTTTCGAGGGTCGATGTCGTCCGACAAGGAC
>JACPZN010000127.1 GCA_016195505.1 Nitrospirota bacterium
AGGATCTCGCTCGCCACGGACCGCATCTGCCCATCGTACCGAACCACTTCACCGGCCAACTCGCCGAACTTGGCCAGCATCCCTTTGTATGCGCCAACTTCGCGTTGGAGTTCCTGGGATGCGGCTTGGGAGGTCTTCGCTTCGGCTATCGAGGTCTGCAGCTGTTGGGTCAGACGCCCTATGTACGCTTCCCGATCTCGCATTTCAGACTCCATATTAACTTGAACCTCTTCACTTCCCCGTCGGCGATCTTCCAAATTCTTGATCGTTTGAATCCACATGGATACTTCACCCGCACCGAGTTTCGGCGGCTCGGGAATTCGTTCTTCATTTTCGATGGCTCTCATCGTCGGCTGGAGCCACTCCACAAATTGCATGACCTCGCTCAGCTTCACATCGGAAGGGGACGACTGCATGGGTGAGGTCCTTCCATCGGCCGCGTGTTCGGTCTGCGGCTGTGATTTGGTCTCTCTGGCGGCGGTTGTTTTTCGAGACTGTCGGGGCTGGGCCCACCGGTGGTATTCCAGCAGGACCGCAATGCAGTGGCGGCACATGGGCTCTTCCGGCCGTCAAGTATTGGTGACCGATCTGGAAGGCAGAGGCTTCCGACACGGCTTGAATCATCTGGGGATCCAGCAAACCGAGTCGGTCGGCGCTGCAAGGAATCTTGTTTCGCATCTTCAACGACCAAAACCTCCGATACGACAATACAAAATGGTCGCCTTAGTGTGCCGAGCAAGCTCGCTACTGTCAAGAACTGACCTGTTTTGCGCGTGACATTTCTAAAATACCAAACCAGGACCACTATAAGTGATTATCAGTCATTGGAATCAGTTCTATCGACAGCGTTGAGGAGGTCCTTGCCTACCCATCGGCGTAAGCCAGATGTAATCGGCGACATGTTCTTGCATGAGATCCTGAATATCGCTTGTTCGACCCGCCTCAAACGAGGTGAGGTAAATTGTCGTCTGTTTCACCTGGCCTGCGAGCCGCCTCGCGACTCGCATCGGTACCGGAAGGTTGTACTGAATATGGCCTCCTCCCGTATAACTCACAATCACACTGCGGGATCCGATCTTGTCGCGGCGCAGTTCTTTCAGCCTCGCGACGAGGGTCTTCGCCATTCCTTCGTCACGAACCATCGATGCTTCGTACATCGTTCGGTAATCCTGTTCGGTTCCGCCCCCGTGACACCGTCGAAGTTGATCGAGAATCCTGGTGCGATAGGCGGGATCGTCAACAATCTCTTCCTGCTGCATTCCCCAAAACGCCCACTCCGACTCCTGCCTGACTTGCTCCAGGCCTAGTTTCCCGACTCGACGGATCAATGGTTTCGGTGGGTTCATGGCGCGGATTGATAATTGCCGGTCACGAGCGAACGTCACCAGAGGTTCATAGTCTTCAAACGCCCCACCCCAATTTTGCTTCCATCGGACCTGTTCTAGAAATTCGTTTTTCCCTGCCTGGCCGTTCGACACATAGTCATCCAATGCTGATTGTCCATCCCACCCGAACATTTCCATCCCGATAGTAAGCTGAATGCCGTCCAAAAACAGCCGCCCAAGAATTCTTACAGCCGCCTCGATATGGTACTTGTTATGATGTTCTTCCCCAAGATAGATGATCTCGTAACTTTCTAAATCTTTGAGCCATTCGGAAGGAGATAAGACGCGGCCAGTTTCCGTCTCCAATACCTGCCACGGCTGCCACTCGCCACTGTTGCTGGACCCAAGGACTGCCTGACGTTCCGGAACACACCCGATGCCCATCACGAGGAGATACAGAACGATCCCCAGCCGGATGGCCGGTTCACATCGCCGAATGGCAACGCAGAAAACTACCTGCAACATAATCAACTCCTACCACACTGTCGGAGAGCGGACAAGCTACGCCGCCTTGAGGATGAAGTTTGAAGGCCACTATGCTAGCCGGTCTAACGGTCTAGTGGCGCGCTCGTTTCCGTCACCTTTTGTGGAACATTCATTGCTTCTTCGATGAATCCTGAGACCAATCCGCTTGATGACTTCCGTCGCCTCATCAACTGACGCGCGCGACAGTTCCCTATCCAATGCGAAGCCTCAAAGCAATTGATCGAGAAAGGAGCATTCCCTTCAACTGTAGCTCGGTTATTGCCTCTTGCTCAGGAAAAGGATCTGCCAGCTACGATGAAAGAGTCTCTGCGCCATATTTTCGGGTGGAAGCAGGCACAACGAGTCCAGGACCTCGATGGTGAATTACTCAGGGCGCTTACCGGATTCCAGCCGGCCAAAGCTCTACGCGCCCTTTTGTCTTTTTTGAACTGCTTGCCCAGCCTGGCTCACAGTGGCCTGTTCCCATGATGTCGAGTGAGGAGATCGAACAGCGCATCCGCTGCAAAGCCAATCCCTTCGACCTCCTTCGTTACGCGAACATGGCTTCTGTATTGGAGCTTGGGGCCGGCGACCTCTCGTTCACCAGCGAGTTGTTCGATCTATACGTCCC
>JACPZN010000128.1 GCA_016195505.1 Nitrospirota bacterium
GAGCCCTTCTGCGGCGAAAAGTGACGTCCCCATACTGGCGGAAACCAGGATGACTCCGAAGGCGGTTGCAGCAACCACTGCTGCCTTCCGAGTTACACTGTGCATCATATTTTCCCTCATCTCAAGTCTAGGTTGGCAATGAATAACGTAACTAATTAATCCCAGGTACGGGGATAGTACCCCGTGTGCCAATACTCGAACAGAATCACTTTCCATATCTCATCTACCGTCAAGTGCTGTTCCCATGGCGGCATCACCGAGGCCCAAGGGAAGGCTTCATTCGGCAATCCGATTCCACCCTTGGAAACTCGCCAGAAGATGAACGTTTCCTGTAATTGGGCGATCGTTCCTGGATCGGTGAAGTTTGCCGGAATCGGATTGAACGCAAAGGCATGCAACCCGCGACCATTGAGGTTATCACCGTGGCAGAAGTGGCAGTTTTGGAAGAAGATCTCGCCACCTTCTCTCACGTACTTCAAGTAGCCCTGGTTCTTGTCATCCCAGGGGTTGGCATTGGGCTTCATCAAACGCCCCATGCCCTGCTCCACAATGTTGGCGTTGGTGAATTCCTGATCGTATTTCCCTTCTGGATTGACCCGGTAGGGGTTTTGTGAGGTCTGCAGCACGTAGGTTTTCCCATGCACCTTAGTACTGGCGGGAGGGGCTGGATGCACGGTTCGGAGTTCGATTGGTTCCTCAGATTTTGGCATCATCGAATTAAAAGAAGTCCACCCGACCAGAATTGGGATGAGTACGAGATATCCGTATCGGAGTAGCCTGTTCATGCCACTCTGAGCATCAAGAACATTCATGATGGGCTGCTTGAATTTTTTCCAATCTTCTTCATTCGCGGAAAGCCACATAAAGACCGCGACGAGCGAAACAGTCCCATACATCGCGCGAACGCTGAAGGGGATCGGCGGATAGACGCGGAACTTCAGATAGAGCAGAATGAACGCCCAGAACCCGATACCTTGCCAAAAACGCGGCAGTGGCATGCCCATGGCGCTCAGCACGTAACTTAACCCTGCAAAGCCGGCGACGAAAGATGCAAGTTCCAGAAGCATCTGCATCGGCATATAGCCTTCGACTAAACGGACGGTGTTCGAGGGAACGACATCGAAAATCATCCCTCCTAGCAGGAGAAGCCCCACAACTCCGACCATCGCAGCAACTGACATCAATGCTTTCATCGAAGAACTCCCTTTGCTCTGCAACAAAATAGACGTAGAACTACGAAATCTTCGGTGGCGGTGCTCCAGTCTTCACCTGCGACAAATAATCGACGATCTTCTTCAGCGCTCCCGCGCTTAATTTTTGCCCGAAAACCTTCGGCATCAGGTTGTCGGGAAATCCCTTGACAACGTACGTACTGGGGGATACCACGGACTCCATGATGTACTCCGGAGTGCTATGCGCGGTTCCCTTGTATGCAGGATCCTTTATCCGGGTCGGCGCGTTCGTTCCCTCCTCCAGTTTGGGACCTTGGGTGCCGACTGCGCCAGGGATTCCTGGAATGGTGTGGCAGACCACGCACTGCGCCTTTTGGAAAATCTGATCGACCGGCTCAGATCCATCTGCCAACAAGGCGCTGGCGGCTCCGGCAGGCTTGTCTTCCTGCTGCTTCGGACGATCTGCCTCGGGGATAAACTTTTCGTATGATTTAGTGATTTCTTCGAACGACGGAGCCTCACGCCCTTCACGAACATAGAGCCAGGTGTCCACTGCCGCCAGTTCAGGAAGTGAAAGCGATATTGGCGGCTTGTGGATTTTTGGCATCGGGCTTTCTTTGTCGTTGGTGCCCTTCACACCGTAGCCGGAAACCACATAGCAACTTGGACAAGAATGTGATTCGGCAATGTACTCCTGGCCGGTTTCAGCGGTTCCGCAGCCAGGGCAGGCCTCCTTCTCCGCATACTCCCGCTTGGACGGATTGCCCTTAGAATACTTGGGGTCTTCCAGTCGCTCCTTGCCGGCCCGTTCTGGAATACCCAACAAGTTAGGCGCCCGCTCACCTAGCATTCCGGCGTGGAACGCATGGCAGAGAGGACACTGACCCTTACCGATAGCGCCCTGCACCTTATTCTGACCGATACCGCCAAAGATAATCTTTTCTCCTTCGTCGGCAAGCTGCTGAGGAGTCATTGAACTGAAGTCGAGTTTTTCTTCTTTCGGAGGAAAACCACCTTCGACCTGCGGCAGCCAATTCCCGTAGCCGGAGAGAAATGCTGCAACGAAGAACATGAATCCGCCGATCTTCAGCAGCGCACCGAGATTGCTGAAATACAACGCCATCATGAAAGCCGTGGCGGTGATCGTTATGAGAGACACCGGCAACAACCGATTCTCGCCATAGAAATTGTTCTTGTAGTTGGCGATTGCGACAAACAGCAAAAACGTCGCAATAATCCCGATAAACGTCTTGAAGGTCGCGCGCTTCTTTGCCGCAGGATCTTTGATTGACACCTGAAAATACACGAGCAAACAAGCCAGGATGGCAAAAGCCATCCAACCCAGCGAGAGGGCTTCATTAATCAGATTACCCAAGGTTTTGACCTCCTGCGGTTGCACCGAGGGAAGACGTGAATCTCGCCTTCCCGTCTGAGCATCAGTTCAAAGCTGTACGTTAGTGGCTGCCGGCCGGCTGCGGTACGCTGCCGGGAACTCCTACCTTCGCTTCAGCCGGCGCTTTCTTGGCCGCTAAGCTTCCAAGCCAGAAGACGAAGAGAATGCTGATCCAGAAGAACAATACGTTGAATGAAATCATATTGGCCGCAAACCCCACCGTATGGGTATAGGCCCAAGGTGAATTGTCCCGCATGATCTCGTTCACGTGCCAGAAGAGACGGACCGAAGAGCGAATATAGCCCATCAACCCCATCATCCAGGTAAACGCTGTGGCCAACATGATCAGGGCATACTGCGAGCGAACAGAAATCTTACCCCACTCGATCGGCCCCATCTGTTTGGCGCCCTTCATCATTACGCTGTTCAGAGCGAACATGAAGAATAGGCATGACAATGTCGTGGCTACCTGCGGCACCGACAGCCCAACCCGTACGTTCGCCGGAATGTAATACCCGTAAATAGCGAGCCAGATGATGTTGATATAGGCACACGCGAAGAACACGCCCATGAAGATGTTCCCGAATTTCGCCCAGGACACCGTCGAGACTTTGTTGCCTCGCATGTACCACACGAAACTCAGCACGGTGGTTGTGATGATGACGTTGATCCCGCCGTTCTTTGCGGACATGACCCCGTAATTACCCAATACCGGGTGCTGCTGCCCTCCCATGGCCTTCAATTCAGCCGGAGTCATGACCATGGTATGGGGGGTAATGAAAACCAGGAAGCCACAGGCGAGGAGAAATACGAGGTATTTGATGTACCGTTGATATTTTTCTGCCCCGCGCATCCGGCCCATCGCCTGCCACAAGTAGTAGTTGGTGCTCAGGAACAAGATGCCGATCATGGTCGCCTGGATGATGAAGAGCCAGGCGAGCAACCCGCCCATGAGGGTAATGCCCATCTGTTGACGATACGCATACACCTCTCGCATCAGCCAGTAGCCCGCGAACGGCAGCGGAATCAAGAACGACACACCGAGCGCCATTGCGATGTAGCCCATCCAATCATAGTGAGCGCGATCCTCTTCGGTCTTCGACGCCAAAAACCTGTATGCAGCGTAGGCCGCAACCACACCTCCGCCGAATGCCATGTTGCCCAAGATCCGATGGACATTGAGCGGGTTCCACAATGCAGTGTGAATGACATGCCAAATGTTTCCGAGATAACGTCCCTGTTCATCAACGCCGGCCGGCGACATCATGAAGCCGATCCACGAGTTTGCCAAGAACATGAGCAAGGTGCCGATGATGTTCAAGATGACCGACATACTCAGGTGAATCCACTTCAGGAATCCTTCCTTCATCTTGTCCCAGCCGTAGTAGTAGATGTAGAGAGTCCCGCTCTCCGCCACGAACATCAAGGCGTAAATGTGCATGACCGGACGGAAAATGCTGGAGAGATATCCGAAGAATGCCGGATAGAGCGTCAGGAAGGTAAAGATCAATATACCGCCGAGAATCGCCGTCAAGGAATAAGCCGTCAAACTTATCTTGATAAAGTCATACGCCAACTGATCATAGCGCTTCGCGAGCGCTTTATCCTTCGTCACGACGCCCATGAATTCGATGATCATGCAGAAGATCGGTACAGCCAGCACGAAGCTGCCGTAGTAGAGATGCTGTTGATTTGCAAACCAGAGCAAGACGCGGCTTTCGAAATTATACCGCGGATAGTCCTTGGGCCCATCAGTGGTCTTTGGGGCTGGGGCGCCAACTACAATGCCCTCAGTTTTATAGTAGACATCCCTTCCCTTTTCGACTTTATCTCCATCCTTCTTCCCTCCGTCAGCAGCCGGAGCCTCTTCACCGGTAGCCAGTGACGGCAGCGCCACAACGATCGGAAGCAGAAGGAGGCCAACCATCGTGCAGAGCGCCATGATTGAGAACAGACGCTTCCGGGTTACAACGCCCATGGAATACCTCCCTGATGCAGTTCATGAAGATTTACGAGAGTTTTCATAAACATTTTGTGGGGCAATGCGGCTCTTTCAACCTACTTGCGGAACAAGTACCAGTAGTCCAACCCCTGCATATCCATGAAATAATGATCCACCAGGGTGAAGTAACCCACGGCGATAATGAGAGAGACGATCACTGCAATGATCGGATTATTCAGCGCACTCATTGGTTCTCCTCGTTCTCCTCTCCTCTTGATTACCTAATCGTGCCTACTAGCGCAGCATGCTCTTTCGACAGCAGCCCCTCAGCATGGACACTGAACTCCCGCAAACCAATAGAAAAACCATAATCCCACGGCGCAAGTGATGTAAAAAATCATCTTGCCCACTTTTATCTTTATCTCACTATCCGGGGTAGCCGTTGCCATCATAACTCCTTACTCTTGCTCTTGTTGAAAACCGGTGGGGCAGCACGTTTAAACCATGTATTTCTTGACAGAGCTACGGGCCTGTGTTATTCAAACCTCGGCGCGGCGCGCAGCGCCGTAGAGAAGATCATGACCAAGAACTCAAAAGTGTTCGACATTATAGTTTTGGCGGGCATGGTTGTCAATATAATTTTGGCCGTGTTTTTGATCCTGTACTACTTTGATTTTCTTTAGATTTATCAGGCCTTTTTCTCCTGCTTGCTCGCATCTGAACCCCCCGAAATCGCACAACGGAATCCGATCGTTTCGTCGCGAAAATCCGGCATCATTTTGTTTCGGCTGGTAATCCGGATGTCGGCTCCGGTCGTTGTGTAGCCTCCCCCTCGAAGCACCCGATACGTGCCATATTCTGGACTTTGCGGATTCTGGTCAGGCGACTCCTTGTAGTATATTTCATCGTACCAATCGGCCACCCACTCCATAACATTGCCGGCTCCGTCCATAACTCCGTAGGGACTTTTGTCGGTTTGAAAGCTCCCAACACGGCCGGATACTTCATAACCATCCTGAACTCTGGCCCAATTGGCTCCATTCGGTTGCTCTTTATTTCCCCATGGCCAAAGTCTCCCATCGGTACCCCGCATCGCCTTTTCCCACTCGGCCTCGGTCGGGAGTCGCTTACCCTTCCAGCGGCAATACTCCGTTGCATCGTCCCACGACACATAGACGACGGGCTGATTCATCCCCCGCATCTTGCCAATACTCTTGGCATAGCGTGATGGCGGTCCGGACTTGCGATGCCCAGTAGCCAAGATGAATTGCTGATATTGATGATTGGTCACTTCATACCGATCAATTGAAAAAGCGTCCAGCCTTGAACTTGGTCTCGATCATGCCGGTTTAGGAGGCCTGTGAACTCCCTCCCTGATCCAAATCTCCCGCACAGCGAATGCCGATCGTAATATCCGTTCGCCAATGTTTCGCAGCAAACCGTTTCGAAAGTCTGGCGTTGTGCTCGGTTTCCCGCCACGAGCCCCCTCGCACAACTTTCAGATCGGCGTTGTCCGGCCCTTTAGGGTCTCGGTACGGAGACTTTTTGTAGTAATTTTCATCGTAGGAGTCGGCCACCCACTCGGCCACGTTGCCGGTCATGTCGAAAATTCCATAGGGACTCCGTCCCGCGTCGAACGATCCGGGAGGCGCGAGGTATTTGTATCCATCTTCAGTTCCATCGACATTGGCAGCGTTGGTGACAAACTTATCTCCCCAGGGATATTTTCTCTTCCCCTCCCCGCGTCCTGCCTTTTCCCATTCCGCTTCGGTCGGGAGGCGCTTGCCCGCCCACTTGCAATAGGCCACTGCTTCATCCCACGATACACTCATCGCCGCGAACTCCGGCTTGATAAGTTTCGATTGATCGTCTTCGAACACCTCGATCCTCGGCATGGGACGTTTGGTCATCTTGGCGAACCGCATGTACTCCTGCTGGGTCACTTCTTTTCGGTCTAGAAAGAAGCCTTTCAGAAAAACTTGGTGCTCCGGCACTTCGTCAGGATCGCCATCCTGACTCCCCATCGTGAAGGGACCTTCCGGGATTTGTACCATTTCGCGGCCTTCATCACCCATCTTGGTCTTGTACATTGAGTAGTCTTGGGTCGGCGCGCTGCCTGCCGTTGGCCGAGCCTCAGACTTGATGGACGAGGCGAGTTCCTTCATCTGTTTGGCCTTGTGGGACTCATAGACCAGCATACCGATCATGAGTAAGAACGACGCAAACACAAAGATGATCGATCCAACGAGCACGCCCTTATTTTCCACACAATCCCCTATTACTGTTCACTATGATGATACCGACGACTCCGCCTGTTCAGACGCTTTTCTGGCTGCACGCACATCCAGCAACATTGAAATCTGGACACCGAGGAAACCACCCATCGCAGCCCCCGCCCCCGCACCGACCCAAACCCGATCGATACCGGCTGCCAACCACGCCAGCGCGCCACCTAAGACGGTACCGGCCAAGATACTGATGAGAAACCGACGGCCACCCAGGAAGCCGATGACACCGCCAAGCACAAGCCCCAGACCGATCGCCACGGGGATCAAGCCCCCACCCATGATAAACCCGATCAGGGTACCGACAGTTCCCATGACTACCATCCCAAACCCAATGTCGAATAATTTTGGG
>JACPZN010000129.1 GCA_016195505.1 Nitrospirota bacterium
GTGGCACATCATTTATGATCAAATCACCCAGAGGAGACAAAACCCAGTTAGCAACCTTGCTTCTTGCTGCAGAGCCGCAGACAAACAGACTCGGTGTCTTCATTGCTGCCTCTGGCGCGCTTATCTTATCGACCCTGATCGCCGTGCTGGTTGGAGGACAGCTCGCACAATATGTATCCCCACGCATCATGAAGTTGGCAGCTGGAATTGGATTTACCGCGATAGAAGTCTGGGTGCTCATAGATGCGCGGGGATAACGACCGTGCGTTTTGCAGGCGAGAATCACTCATTTGTTTAGAACAAATAAAATGGAGAACCGCGGACTCACGTTTCTCGCCCCATCCCAATTCATCCACCATCACTTGCTCTGGTTCTTGATCAGTGCCTATGCCATCGCCGCCGTCTCTCCGACGGCCGGGTTATGGATCAGGAACACCACCTTCGGCGACGTCTCAATTTTCCAGACCAAGATCCACATTTCGCTGCTCCTGCTCCTCCTCGCCACGCTCATGTTTAACGCTGGATTAGGCGTGAAGACCTCGCACTTAAAATCCCTCGCGCACAAGACACAGGTGTTGTTCGCTGGGCTCACCGCCAATCTCATCATCCCCATGATCTATATTTTTGGCGTCACCCTGGTCATGCGGCTATGGTACGAGCCAGACGAAGCGCAGCATATCCTCGTCGGCCTCGCGCTGGTCGCTGCCATGCCCATTGCCGGCGCGTCTACTGCCTGGGCACAGAACTCCAATGGCAATCTGGCGCTGAGCTTAGGATTGGTCCTTTCCTCAACCGTGTTGAGCCCGATCATCACGCCCGTGGCGCTGCAGGTGTTTGGGGAGATGGCCTCGGAGGAGTATGAGACGGTATTGCAGGACCTTGCCGCTTACGGATCGGGAGCCTTCTTGGGCCTCTGGATCGTATTGCCATCGATGCTGGGCCTTGGTGTGCGTTTCGCACTTCCGGAGGCGCGGCTCACTGCGGTCATGCCATTCGTCAAACTCATCAATTCCGTCGTGTTATTGCTATTGAACTACGCAAATGGATCGGTCTCGCTTCCCCAGGCGGTAGCGGATCGCGATTTCGACTTCTTGGCGGTGACGTTGGCAATCACCACAGGTCTCTGTATCACAGCGTTTGCTTCCGGATATGGCCTGAGCCGTCTGTTCAAGGTAGACCATGCTGAACGGGTCTCGCTGATGTACGGACTGGGCATGAATAACAACGGGACCGGGCTGGTCCTGGCCTCGCTCGTGCTCGCCTCGTACCCACGCGTCATGGTCCCGATCATCTTTTACAACTTGGTCCAGCATCTGGTAGCCGGAAGCGTGCATGAAGTGACGGGTCGGAACGCGGCTGTTCCAAAGCCTGGGGGAACATAGATCGAGCAAGATGTTCGACGTCCAAAATCAGTTGATTTTGAAACAAGCCACGAATGGGTGAGAAGCCTTTTGATATCAAACGAGTTTCACAGCTTCGCTTCGGACCTTTTTGCGCCAGGCGCTGGACGAACACGGCTCCGGCTCAGAATCGGCACCGGTCAATCACGTCTGCCTGATCAGCTGTTGCTTCGAGCGACAGCCTGTTTTAGAATGTGACGTCTTTTTTCCCTCCGTATAGCATTCAGAAGACTCTGCTCTTGCCTCCGGCCGCAAGGAGCCCGAAGTCATGGCGGTGGATGATTGGGACACCCGCAAGGCATTTCTGCGATTCACAAAAGAAGAAGAAGTTGCCCTCACGGCCCTCCAACCGCTCATGGCCCAGCACGTCGATGAGTTGGTGGGGGCCTTCTACCGCCAGCTCCTGTCCTTTCCTGACACGAGACGATTCCTCACCGACGAGCTGATCAGCACCCGGCTGCTGGAGGCCCAGAAGCGATACCTCCTCTCATTGGTGGCGGGTTCCTATGACCGAGCCTATGAGGAAGAGCGGCGTCAGATCGGCCAGGTTCATGCGCGGCTGGGGCTGACCCCCGATTGGTACTTGGGAGCCTATGCCCTCTACTTATCGCTCCTGGAACCGCTGATCTTTGAGCAGTTTCGCACCCAGCCGGCCAAGTACCTGGCCCTCCGCATCGCCTTGACCAAAATCATGTTCTTGGACATGCAATTGGTCCTCGAGGCCTACATTGAGAAATCCGCGGAAGGACAGGAGTTTGCCGTCAAGCAGTTGACCGGCTTCACTCATGAACTGGAACAAGGACTGGTTCAAAACCGGCAAGTCCTGCGCGACACGCAGGAGCAACTCCGCTTCACGCAGCGAGTCGCAGAATTGGGCACGTTTGCCGCGAGTATGGCCCATGAGATCGGCACGCCAATGAACGTCATTCTGGGGCGAGCCGAACTGTTACTGCAGCGGACAGACGATGAGACGATGAAAAAGGGGCTGGCCATCATCGCCGCGCAGGTTGAACGCATCACGAGGCTGATGAATCAGTTGCTCACCTTTGCCCGGCGTGGCCCGCCCACCTTCAGCCCCGTCGATCTGCGGGACCTGATCAAGAATTGTCTGGATGCCGTCGAGGAACGGTTGCGCCAGCACTGCATTCAGGTGGTCTCCGAGCATGAGGAGGAGTTACCGGAGATCCACGGGGATAGCGATCTCATGACGCAGGTCTTGCTGAACCTCGTGCTCAATGCCGTGCAGGCCATGCCCGAGCGCGGCACCCTCCGTGTGGCTACCGCCCGTGAAGGAGCGCACCACATCAGGCTGACCGTCGCGGATACCGGACAGGGGATTCCGCCCGATATCCTCCCGAAAATCTTTGAGCCCTTTGTCACAACCAAAGAACCGGGGAAAGGAACCGGTCTGGGCCTCACGGTAGTCCTCGGCATCGTTCAGGAACACGGCGGATCCATCACCGTGGATAGTACGCCCGGCCAGGGGACCACGTTTACGCTCTGCTTGCCAACAGTCGCGCCCTCCTGCCAGCCATAATCTGTTGCATTTTGGTCCTCTCATTCCCGCCTCACGGAGACTTTCTGCCCCGTGATGACGAGACTCGTGTGCAAAATGTCTTAACAATCAAGAGATCGAAGCGCGGCATGAGAGTTGGCTTGTCGCACTGGTCAGGGTAGGGAGTTCTCTGCATCGATACGATAGAAAAAAAGACGTGCTACTTCAGCACAATCACCAGGGCAAACTGGTGCTGGTGGTCCAGGACGACGCCGACCTGCGAAGCATGTTGTGCGATGTCGTACGCGAGCTGGAATTGCAGGTCGCCGAAGCGACGGACGGAAATGGAACCATCCAACAGATGATGGACGTAGAGCCTCACTTAGTCCTGACGGACCTTCGGATCCCCGGAGGCGGCTTCGAGTATATGCGAACCATCCGAGCCCTGTCCCCATCCTGCCTGATCATTCTGATGACGGCGTTTGGAGATCACCATACGAAGGATGAGGCATTAGCGTGTGGGGTGCAGGCGGTTCTCGCCAAGCCCGTCAGCGTGGCGACCCTCCGGCGAGCCATCATAGGAGTTCTGGACGGCGAGTGGGAGCCGAGCGACTAGCGCTCAGGTGAATCCAGTCGCCCGTTGTGCTCGTTTTGTGCTCAAGCCCACCTCATTCCACCCCACTCAGGCCTATTCCAGCCAATATTCGCTTTTTCTCGAACTCTTGGTTCTCGTTGGGTCCAGTGAGCCTGAGCAGGCTGCAGTAGGGTAACAACAACGCTTTCCTAAACCGCGGGCTTAGGCCCTGTTTGAGTAGGATGTTGCAGATGAAGCCAACCGAGCAATGCAGAATGTGATCAGTCCAGCCAGTCTTTCTCTTTGAGCTTCCTCGGCAGATATTTCTTCGTCAGATATTGGAAATCCTTGTTCGCCAGCGCATCGAGTTCGTACTTCAGTCCGCTCGTGAGCATCCGTTTGATTTCCACTTGCCAAGCCGGTTTCTGGAACCACTCATAGTCCATTAGCTCCTTGGCCCGCGCGATATCTTTCTCGTTCAGCTTGATGCCGACGTTGCGCGGCAACCCGTACCGTTCCGGGTCGGCGCTGGACAGGCCCATGAACTTCGCCTTCGGGATCGCCATGCGCTGGCTCTCGAAGGCAAGATTGATCGAGCCTTGTTTAATGACGGAATAGATGTAGTACCCCCAGGGATCGTTATCGACTAAGACATACACCGGCAGCTTGTATTCTTCATGGAGTCGCCTGGCGAGCCGGCGGACGCCACGCGGCGGTTGGCCGTTACCGGTGAGGAGGACACATGCACAATCGACCCGGTCACCGTCGTCGCCGAAGACCACCGGTCCGACGATGCTGCCGCTGTTTTCCGCCCGAACGTGGAGTTCTTCCCGCAGCGCGGCAAGCGAGACTTCAAGATCTTCAATCACCGGATCGGATTCGTCCTGGTTGTCGAAGGTGTTCTCATGCGAATCTTTGATTGTGTGCTTCGTCCGGTAATAAATTTCCCGAAGCGACGTCGTGAGGTCGGCCCGCTGCAATTCCGACAGGGCATCGGCAACCAACACCGTCTGCATGAACTTCTTGGCCATCCCGACATTGAAGAAGGAGCGAGCCTGCTTCTTGTTCCCCATCTCAATCAGACCTTTGCGTTCATTGAACGACACATTCGAGAGCGCGCGAATCGGAATCGCAAACGTCGGGTCCTTTGACCGATCCGCCGCCGTGATCACGATGTCGGCCAGGCCGATGAGTTTCTTTTCGACCGCCGTGGTCTTTTTCTGTTTGGTGGTCATGGTGTCCTATTTCTTTCTTCGAGGCCCCGGTTTAACGGGCTTGGCCGATTTCTTCGTCGGCTTCTTGTCAGCGGCAGGCTTCTCCGCAAACAGGGCCATCTGTGCAACTTTGCCCTTCGGAGGCTTGGCATCTCTCCCTTCCTCTGCCCTCGGCTTTTTCGCTTTTGCCTTGGTCCCCTTCACGGCCGGTTTCTGATCGCCGAGAAGATCCGTTTCGACCGGCATCGCAGCCGGCGCGACATCAGCCTGCACTTGATTGGCGAGATCGACTTCCCCCTCGACACCTTCCGCCGTCACGATGATCGAATGGGGCAGACCTTCCGGGCCTGTGCTGGTTTTGCCGAGCGCTTCGTCGGTCTTCACGCCGCCGGTGCGAGAGGTGGCGATCTTTTGGAGCTGCGCCTTGAGCTTCTCTTTGGGCAGCCTCCCGCCTTTGAGGCGGTCGCAGGCCTCGACGACTTCCTCAATGTAGAGTTCGAAGATGTTTCGCCGCCGATATTCACTCGCGGCTCGCTCGCGTCTCCGCAAAAACAACCCCAGCCGTCTGCCGCACTCGCGCAGGGCCAGCGTAATTTCCTTCTGAATCTCGTCATAGTCGGCGATCGCTTCTTTCGATTCACTCGTGAAC
>JACPZN010000158.1 GCA_016195505.1 Nitrospirota bacterium
AACGAGTGCGAGGGCGATTTTATGTTCACCGGCGGCGCTGGAGGATTCAGCGGCATCTCGGGAACGACCCCGTTTCAGACAAGCATCATCTTTGAGCAACAGGAGGGGAAAAACGCTCAAGCCATCGGGTATGCGGTCTGGCCGAACATGACGTATACGTTGCCCTAAGTGATCCGTGCGAGGCGCTGCACTGACAGAGCCGACTGCAAAGAGGATAGAACATGTTGAAGATCACCGAGCAGCGAGCTAAAGCGACGGACTCCATAACACTCATACTCGAAGGGCGACTGGCAGGCCCTTGGGTGGACGAACTCGACGCCTATTGGCGTGAAATGTCTCCCAATCACCAGAGTTGCGCTCTGATCGACTTGACCGGCGTAACGTTCATCGATGCCAACGGCAAGGCGCTTTTGACCAGGCTGTGGCAGCGAGGCGCAGAACTTCGTGCGGCAGGTTGTCTGACCCGATGCATTGTGGAAGAGATTACGAACGGTCGACACGCCGATACGTCTCGCTCGAGTCGGGAGGACAGAAGGAAAGGGAGATGAGTACGCTCATGTCTTGGTGGGTTGTCTGCATGATCACTATTTCCCCGCTGGTGGCGTTGCTCGTGATGGGCCTTGTCGCCCGTGATCTTAAACAGCTAGAATCACAGCTCCTTCAAGATAAGAATAGCACCTATGATGCTTGAGACCATTCGTACGAAAAGCACCGCTATGTCAGGTAGCGAAGGAACATGCCGATTCGCTGCCATCTTCCTGGCTGGTGTGCTGGTAACCAGTTGGCTTGGCTGCAAGCAAGAGGCAGCCTCCACGCCGGCTCGTCCTATCCCTGAGGTCCCGGTCGTCACGGTGGCACCCCAAACGATGCCGGACGAACCTGAATTTATTGGGCAGACTGAGGCCTCGCGTCCTGTGGAAATCAGATCTCAAGTAACGGGTATTCTCAAACAACGGTTCTTTGCCGAGGGACGTGACGTCAAACAAGGCGACCGGCTCTATCAAATCGATCCGATTCCGTTTAAGGCGGCCGTCAGCAGTGCCAATGCCAAGGTAGCACAAGCGGAGGCTCGCCTCGTGCAAGCCAAGCAGAACTTGGCGCGCGTGAAACCGCTGCTGGTGGAACAGGCGGTGAGCCAGAAGGATGTCGATGATGCGGTGGCAGAAGAACTGGCGGCGAAGGCGGCGCTCGAAGGAGCGAAGGGCGATTTGGTAAAGGCCAAGTTCGATCTCGACAACACGCTCATCACTGCGCCTATCAGCGGTCGGATCGAGCGGAGCCGGCTCTACGAAGGACGCCTGATTTCCGCACAGACCGATTTACTGACCACAATTCATCAATTAGATCCGATGTATGTGAACGCGAGTGCCCCGGAAACGTTCGTCCTTAAACGCCTGCGTGAACGCGCGTCCAATCGGATTCAAGGCGCGTCGCTCTATGAGCTACGGGGCGTCATCACTTTTGCGGACGGCAGCACCTATCCCCACGAGGGCATGTTGGATCTCCTCGAAGTCGCCGTGCGTTCGGCCACGGGGACCAGGGACTTTCGCGTGACGTTCCCCAATCCCGAAAGCGCCCTGTTTCCCGGACAATTCGTCAAAGTCCGCATCTTGGGTGCCGTGAGAACCGGTGTCATTCTGGTCCCGCAGAGCGCCGTGCAACAAGGACCCATGGGCCCCATCGTTTTTGTCGTGGGAGCGGACAATAAGGTAGAGATCCGCCCAGTCCAAGCCACATCCTGGCGCGGCCGTCAGTGGTCCATCGAAGACGGGTTACGAGAGGGAGAACGGGTGATCGTGGAAGGGCTCCACTTGATCGCGCCTGGCGCGCCGGTGAACGCCGTTCCGTATAAAGAAACTGCTCCAGCTTCTGCCGGCCAGTCGGCGGACGCGAAGCCGGAGCGGGCGAAATGATCCCGCATTTCTTCATCGACCGGCCGATCTTCGCATCGGTCCTATCCATCGTGATTGTCGTCGTGGGGTTGGTTGCCTTACAGGGCCTGCCCATCGCCCAGTTTCCGGAAATTACCCCGCCGGTCGTCCAGATCGATGCAGACTATCCTGGCGCGAGCGCGGAAGTGATCGCGGATTCTGTTGCGCGCCCGATTGAAGTGCAACTGCCTGGCATCGACAACCTCCTCTATTACGACTCCACCAGTACCAACGACGGGCACATGACGATCAAGCTCACATTCGAGATCGGAACGAACGTGGACATTGCGCAGGTGCAGACCCAGAACCGCCAGAAGCTGGCCGAGCCGCAGTTGCCGCCCGAGGTTGTCCGTCAGGGGATCAGTGTGAAGAAGGTGTCGCCGGATCTGCTGGCCGTCGTGGCCCTCAGCTCCAACGATCCCACGCAAGACACCATCTTTCTTTCCAATTATGCCATTTTGCGAGTGATCGACAATCTCAAACGACTGAAGGGCGTGGGCGACGCTCTGGTATTCGGAGGGCAGAATTATTCCATGCGTTTGATTCTGGACCCAAGCCGGATGGCGCAATTGAGCCTCACCCCAACCGACATTGCGAACGTCGTTCGCGAGCAAAACAGGGATTTCCCCGCCGGGACAATCGGCCGTGAGCCGGCACCGAAAGGCACCGAGCTCACGATCCCGGTGATCACACAAGGCCGTTTCACGGACGTGAAGGACTTTGAGGAAATGATTGTGCGGGCGCTCCCCAACGGTTCGATGGTCCGTCTGAAGGATGTAGCCAAGGTCGAGCTGGGTGCACAATCCTATGGTCTCGAAGGCCGATGGAACGGGAAGCCGAACGTGTTTCTCCTCACCTTCCTGTCACCCGGCTCTAACGCTCTCGACACCGTGAAGCGAGTCAGGAAGGAAATGGAAGAGGTGTCCAAGAGTTTCCCGCCCGGGGTCTCCTATGATGTCCCGTACGATACGACCAGGTTTATCGAAGTGTCCATCAAAGAAGTGGTCAAGACTCTGGCGGAAGCGATGGTTCTGGTCATCCTTGTCGTGTATCTGTTTCTCCAGAGTTGGCGCGCGACGCTGATTCCAGGCGTGGCCGTGCCGGTCTCGCTCATCGGCACCTTTGCCGGCATGCAGGCGCTAGGCTTTTCAATCAATACCCTTACGCTCTTCGGCATGGTTCTAGCCATCGGGATGGTGGTCGACGACGCGATCGTGGTGGTGGAAAACGTCGAACGCCACATGGCGGAGGGCCTGTCGCCGAAAACGGCTGCGAAGAAAGCCATGGATGAAGTAACCGGACCTGTGATCGCCATCGTGCTCGTCCTCTGCGCCGTCTTCGTGCCGGTCGGATTTTTAGGAGGCATCACGGGCGAGCTCTACAAGCAATTTGCCATCACCATCGCCATATCCGTGATCATCTCCGGGCTGGTCGCCCTCACGCTCAGCCCAGCCCTTTGCTCTTTGGTGCTGAAGCCCGGCCACAGCCAACGGAGGGGCTTTTTCGGCGTCTTTAATCGGTTTTTCGGTTGGACACAATCTCGGTATTCCGTTGTCGTAGGGACGATCCTCAACCGGTCGGTCTTGTCCTTGGTGCTTTTCGGGATTATCGTCAGAACTTCGTCTTCGGCACCAGAGGGCCGAATGCGGCCACGATGTTTCTACCCTTGCATCATTGGGACGATCGACCGGGACCACAGAACCACGTGAAGGCCCTGATCGGTGCTGCCTATGGAGAATTCGCCAAAATTCCTGAAGCGCTGATCTTGGCCTTTAATGCTCCGTCAATCAGGGGGCTTGGCGCCACTGGCGGCTTTTCTCTTCAACTGCAAGATCCCAGTGGAGGAGACTTCAACAGATTTGCTGGCGTGGCCCAGGAGTTTCTCGCCAAGGCCAGGCAGCACCCAGCGATCGGGGCGATCGGCAGCAGCTTTCGCGTGAGCGCCCCGCGACTCTTTGCCCATGTGAATCGCGACCGAGCCAAATCGCTGGGCGTGCCGATCTCCGACGTGTTCGACACGCTGCAGGCCTATTTCGGCAATCTCTATGTGAACGACTTCCTAAAATTCGGGCGTGTCTATCGGGTACAGACAGAGGCGGAAGCCCAATATCGGTCGACGCCCGAAGACATTTCGAAGATTTACGTCCGAGCCTTTAATGGGCAGATCCAGACCATGATCCCGCTCGAGGCGGTGGTGACGACGGAGTTTACCAGCGGGCCGGATCCGGTGACCCATTTCAATGGATACAACACGGCGCTCGTGTTAGGCACTGCAGCACCAGGCTACAGTTCTGGCCAAGTACTGGATGCGTTAGACCAAGTGGCGCGAGAAGTCTTGGTTCCCAAGGGCTACGGAATCGACTGGAGCGGGATTTCCTACCAGGAACGCATCGTCGGCCGGCAATCGCTCTTTGCGTTCGCCTTCGGCTTGCTGATGGTGTTTCTTGTGCTGGCGGCTCAGTATGAGAGTTGGTCCGTCCCCTTTGCCGTCCTGCTTGCCGTGCCTTTCGGCATCTTTGGAGCCCTCTCCGCGGTGTGGGTCCGAGGAATGTCCAACGATATCTATTTCCAGATCGGATTGGTCACGTTGATTGGGCTCTCCGCGAAAAACGCGATCCTGATCGTCGAGTTCGCCAACAAGCGTTATGAAGCGGGACAGTCTTTGTTCGATTCGGCGATCGAGGCGGCCCGGCTCCGCTTCCGCCCTGGCCATCCTGTTCGTGCCGCTCTTTTTCACGCTGGTCCGGAAGCTGTCCCAGCGCATCGTCGGCCAGCGACCGGTCGTGCCGAGGACAGGCGAGGTGCTGTCGCAAGAACAAGGAGCGTTCTGATGCGCAACCTGGTTGTAGCCGTGCTGGCTCTATTCTTTGCGTCATGCGCAGTGGGACCGGACTATTCTCGCCCGGACGTCCCGACCTCCGACTCGTTCCGCATGACAGAGAAAGACGGGGGAGCGGCGACTTCCATTGCCAATCTCCCCTGGTGGGAGCTGCTGAAGGATGAAGAATTACAGAAGCTCATCCGTATCGCACTCGAGGAGAACAAAGATTTGAAACGAGCCGCAGCGGCCGTCGAAGAATTTCAGGCACGCTTGTTCATTGCACGCATGGACTTCGTTCCCCAGATGAACGTAGCGGGCAACGCTCCGTCCTTCGGCAGAAAGGCGAGCTTCTTGGTCCCCGGGTTCCCCAATCTCTTCAACTATTATCTGCAGGGCAATCTCTCGTGGGAGCTCGACATCTGGGGCCGCATCCGACGGTCAAACGAGGCGGCTCGGGGAGACCTGCTCGCGCGCGAGGAAGGCCGTCGCGCCGTAATTCTCCAACTCGTCGGCGGCGTGGCCGAAGCCTACTTTGATCTACTGCAGTTCGACATGCAGTTCGATATTGCAAGACGGACGCTCAAATCGTGGGAAGAGTCGGTACGCATCGCTCAAGCCCGTCTTCGTCAGGGCGTCATATCGAAGCTGGATGCCGACCAATTCGAAGCGGAACGGGCGAACGCGGCGGCTCGGGCCGCGGAATTCGAGCGACAGATGGTTCAGAAGGAAAATCAACTGAGTGTCCTCTTGGGCCGTGCGCCTCACCAGATTCCTCGCGGGCGTTCGTTAACCGAGCAGGTGTTGCCGCCGGCCGTGCCTCCCGGTCTTCCCTCGGAACTTTTGCAGCGCCGTCCGGATATCGTCCAGGCCGAGCAGAATCTTGCGGCCGCGACGGCGCGGATCGGGATAGCCAAAGCGGACCGGTTTCCAAAACTCAGCATCACCGGACTTCTCGGCGTAGCCAGCCCCCATTTATCACGTCTCGTAGCGAACGAGACGGCCTTTGGTGTGGCGGGACCCAGCGTGGCCGGACCGATTCTCAACGCGCAGATTTTAGGATTTCAACAGGAGGCGAATGAGGCTCAGGCTCGCCAGGCCATTGCCCAGTACGAGCAATCGATCCTTGTCGCATTTCGTGAAGTCGAAGACGCACTAGTCGCGGTGCGCACCGCTCGTGAACAGCGGGAGGCTCAGGTGCAGCAAGTGGATGCGCTCCGATCGGCGCTGCGACTCGCCAGTCTCCGCTACAAAGGCGGGCTGGCCAACTATCTGGACGTGTTGATCGCTCAACGGAATTTGTTCGAGGCCGAATTGGCGCTCACGGGAACTCATCGGCTCCACTTAGTCTCCGTCGTGCAACTGTATAAGGCACTCGGCGGCGGCTGGTCGCCGGAAGCGGCTTCAGGTGCCACGACAGAAAAAGGCAACGGATGAGGTGATCCAAGGGCGAGTAGCGAGACCCCAAGGAGACCGCCATGCCAAAACGTACGGCAAAGAGCGAAGGTTCACCAGCAAGAAAACGCACCACCTCCTCGAAACGGCGATCTGCTGCAACGGCCCCGACTCCGGAAGAAATAGAACGGCGTGCCTATGACATCTTTCTCGCACGTGGCGGCACCGGCGGAAATGCCTTTGATGATTGGGTGCAAGCTGAACGGGAATTGCTGCAGGAGAGGGGAAGGGGGTGAGGATCGACAATGGAAAAACAGGCCGACGCCCAATATCCCATCCACGACTTGCTGAAGCATCGCTGGAGTCCACGCGCGTTTGGCGAGCAGCCTGTTGAAGCGGACAAACTGCGGAGTCTTTTCGAGGCTGCACGCTGGGCGCCCTCCTCGAACAATGAACAGCCTTGGCGGTTCATTGCGGCATGTAAGGACCATGAGTTGGAGTGGAACCGGCTCCACGCTTGTCTGGTGGAAGGTAACCGCAAATGGGCTTACCGCGCGCCGGTGCTGATCCTGTCCGTGGCGAGCCTGAACTTTGAGGATGACGGGAAAGCGAATCGGCACGCCTTGTACGACACCGGTATGGCGGTCGAGAATCTCGTGCTCCAAGCGACCGCGCTCGGACTTGTGGCACATCAGATGGCCGGCTTCGACGTGGAGCAGGCCCGTGCCGATCTCAAGATTCCCGCCGGCTATGAGCCGGTCGCAATGATCGCCGTCGGCTATCCCGGCGATCCCGCTATTCTCTCAGACCGACTACGCGAACGAGAATTGCAGCCACGAACTCGCCAGCCTATTTCAGAGTGGACATTTTCTGGACAGTGGGGAATCCCATTGCGGTAGCAGCTTGTATCTATGAAGAAGTCGAATCGATGAAGGCACTTAGCGGAAAAGTTTCGATTGTGACTGGAGCTTCCAATGGAATCGGTCGCGCCATTGCGGAACGATTGGCGGACGACGGTGCCATCAGGCCGCGAAGGTGCTCAAAGAGGGCGGACGCATCGTGAACATTTCCACCGACGGGACCCATTCAGGATTTCCAGGCGCTACGGCCTATCTTGGGAGCAAGGGGGCACTCGAGCAGTATACGAAGGGTCTGGCTCAGGAACTGGCCCTGCGTGGAATTACTGTCAATACC
>JACPZN010000159.1 GCA_016195505.1 Nitrospirota bacterium
ACTGGGCTCCATGGGAGGCGTGTATATATCCCCGGTCGTGATCGGCATAAGGCTGGCGCCATATTCCACCACCTCTACTGCGCAATGAGAGTTAAGCACGATACTGCTGCGCGCTCACCGGAGCGAAGACAAGTTGCGATACCCAATCCGTCATACGAGGATCCTGCGAGCATGACTCCCGGATAACTTTCGAGCTCCTCACGAACCTGCCTAACGAGGTCTAGGTGCCCAATTTCAAGTTGTGGGATTGCTTCGGGCCACCGCTGCACGAAATATTGAACGGGTTCGGCAGTAATGCCTGTCGCATCCACCAAATCGTTATGCAATTGTGCGACCAGCGCAGAGTCCTCAAGTTGATCAATTACTTCTTCATCTGCTCTACCACTGGATAGACGCATCAAGAAATAATTTGGATCAGCAAGGTGTGACCATTTTGTCGTGAGAAAAGTCGCGGCTTTTAACAGTCGATTCTTAGAAGAGGGAACCAGAAGGCCTGTACCGTTTAATGCCGGAACGTTCTTTACGGCGTCGAGAAGATACGCAACGAGCGCGGTTGCAACTGATGCGTACCGAATCTGCTCCAGAATATTCGCAGCCTTCGCAGAAAGCGGACGGATTAATTTCGCAGCAATCCTGGCAGGAAGTGCCAGAACAACCGCGTCAACTTCCAATACAACTCCACTGGCCTCTTGAATCTGAAAACGACCACTTGGCAATCTCGCCACTGAATCAACGGGCGATGATCTCCTCACTTCAACATCGGTTCCAGCTAAAAGTCGATCAACAAATAGAGAGAGTCCCCCGACCCACGTAGCAAAAGAGAGAGGTGGTCCGGCCTTCTGTTCACGCCGACTCAGCATTACCGAAGCTCTCAAATCGGCAATCGCAGAAAGTTCTGGGGTAATGGCGCGAAGGCTCAATTTGTAGACGTTGCCTGCATGCAAACTGCCGAGCACGGGATCCACAAAACGTTCTACAACCTGGTGGCCAAATCGTTGACCCACGTACTCACCCACTCCAATATCCCCGCTGAGGGTACGTCGTGGAATCAGCGGCTCAAGAGCCGCCCGAGCTAATCCTCCAATAGACATAATTCCTGATTGGAGTACTGGTAGAAGTCGAAGCGGCCCAGAGGGGCCTACACCGGCAGGCAGACGACGCAGTCCCCGGCCTGTCCATAGCCAAGACATACCGGGGTTCGAAGTAATGAGGGCATCAGTGAGATCCAATTCTCGGATCAGTTCCTTCATTCCTGGAGCAGAAATATGAACTGCTTCCGCGCCCATGTCGATCTCATGTCCTGCAAAGGTTCTTGTCCTTATTTCGCCGCCAAGTAATGGCTCTGCTTCAAATAGTGTGACATGTACGCCCTGCTGGCTGAGACGCCGAGCGCATATCAGTCCGCTTACGCCCCCACCGACGACCGCAACGGCAAAGGGTCCCTGAGAATTCGCACTCAACGGGCGATCCATCAAAAAGCCTCCAATCGGTGCAGAGATTGAGTTGCGTGTGCCAACTGAGAGCCTTTCATATTCGTTCTGAGATAGGTAGTCGGCTGGCATAATGCCCTAATGAGCGAGCAGAGCGGGAAAAATTTAGCCAGAGAGATTAATGAGACGATTCGCTTCACATCGTGGACAGTATTTCGTCGAACTCAATTTGCGGAACATCCAGAGGATTGCGTCAACGAATTACTCGAGATTCTAGCCAGAGCGGAGAGCGAAGATATCCAGTTGCGGGGTATCTACGATGTTTCCGGAATGCGGGCCAACGCCGATCTCATGTTCTGGTTTCATGCCCCTCGCGCCGAGCAGATACAAGCGGTACTTCGCGAAATCAAGCGTTCCGCTCTTGGTCACTCTCTTGAGAGCGTGTGGGCTGCCATGGCATTGCACCGGCCAGCCGAATTCAATAAAGGTCACGTCCCAGCCTTTATGGCGGGAGCCCCCGCTCGGGATTGGCTCTGCGTCTACCCGTTTGTCCGCTCCTACGAATGGTATCTACTTCCCGAGGAAGAGCGGCGCGCCCTCCTTGTAGAGCACGGGATGGCCGGTCGTGATTTCACCGGAATCCTGAGTAACACAGTGGCCTCCTTCGCTCTCGGAGATTACGAGTGGATACTGGCCCTTGAATCAAATGATCTTCCAGAAATCGTTGACCTCATGCGCGATCTTCGTTCAACAAAGGCTCGTCTCCATGTCCGTGAAGAGATTCCGTTCTATACCGGACGTAGAATTGAACCATCTTCAATTGGAGATTTAATTTCGTGAATTACGACGCAATCCTCCTCACCACATTCGGTGGACCAGAATCTCCAGATGAGGTGATGCCATTTCTGGAACGGGTCACTGCAGGTCGAGGCGTCCCAAGGGAACGATTGGAAGAGGTCTCGCACCATTATTTAGCACTTGGTGGCGTGAGTCCTATAAATGAACAGAATCGAAATTTTTTAAAATGCCTCCGCGAAGAATTCGTTAGGCGTGGTATCGAAACTCCAATTTATTGGGGAAATCGCAATTCACATCCATTTCTAGCCGAAGCACTTCAACAAATACACGCAGACGGTCATCGCAGAGTCCTCTCCTTCGTGAGTAGTGCCTACTCGTCCTACTCGGGATGCCGCCAATACCGCGAGAACCTGGCACATGCGCTACTTGATACCGGACTCAACGGGATTTTAGCAATAGATAAAGTACGCCACTATTTCGATCACCCCGGATTTATTGCTCCCTTTGCCAAGGGATTGACCCAAGCCCTTGAGACGCTCGAAAG
>JACPZN010000160.1 GCA_016195505.1 Nitrospirota bacterium
GACCAAGAATTGGCGACGCCTCAAATTAAGATTGAGCAAGTTCGAGACATTGAGCATCAATTCATCTACCGACCTCTCATGGGGGAACGTAAAATCTGTTTAATCGATGATGCAGACCGTCTGACGATCGGCGCAGCCAATGCACTCCTCAAGACGCTGGAAGAGCCCCCGGGACACGGCCTGTTCATCCTGATTTCCAGCCGACCGCAGGCGCTACCCATCACCATTCGCTCACGCTGCCAGTCGCTTCGATTTACACCGCCCGCACAGACGCAAGTGGAAGCCGCACTGATTTTGAAACGAGAGATTCCTCCGGCCGATGCTCGATTCCTTGCCCTCTACACCGAAGGACGTATCGGAGAGGCCCTCACGATGGATCTGGCGGACCTGCGCGCACGGGAGCGCGAATGCCTCGACCTCGTGGCCCCTGGCACGCTGAAATCGACTACCGCCATTCTGTCAGCGGCGGAGAGTTTGGCGAAAGCGGATCGCGGCGTGGAAATTCTCGGCTGGCTCAGCCGATGGATCCGCGATCTCGTCATCGTCCTCGTCGGGGGTGATCGGGAGCATTTACTCCATCTGGACCAACTCGACCAGCTGCAGCGCCACGCTCGACAGGCCGACGTGGGCATGCTGCTCGACCTGCTTAAAGATATTGAGCGAACCGAACAGGGCGCCACGCGCCACTTAAACCTACACATGGCACTCGAGATTTGCCTGCTCCGTCTCCGCGAGGCCCTGGCGCTTGCGCCTGCCGGAGCCCACGCCTAGATTCATCGCCGCCAACCTGGTATCTTTCCGTTCGACCATGAGCGCACCGAATACGTTCTACATCACGACGCCCATCTACTACGTCAACGACGTACCGCATATCGGCCACGCCTACACCACCGTGGCGGCGGACGTGCTCGCGCGCTACTGGCGATTGCGCGGACGTGATGTCTTCTTCCTCACCGGCCTGGACGAGCACGGTCAGAAGGTCCAGCAGGCGGCGGCGAAAGCAGGGATCGACCCGCAACGGTACTGCGACGGCATGGTGCCGCGCTTTCAGGAACTATGGAAACGACTCGAAATCTCGAACGATGCCTTCATCAGGACAACCGACGCCAAACACAAAATCGTCGTCCAACGATATCTTCAAGAGTTATTCAATAAGCAGTTGATTTACCAGGGCTCATACATGGGATGGTACTGCACCTTCGACGAGCGATTCTGGACTGAAAAGGATGTCGCGGACGGGTTGTGCCCCGACTGCAAACGCCCCGTCGAGAAGCTCAGTGAGCACAATTACTTTTTCAAGATGGGCCAGTACCAGGATCGCCTGATTGACCACATCAAGGAGCACGAAGCCTTCATCCGTCCCGAGTCACGCCGCAACGAAGTGCTGGGATTTCTCCAGACTCAAAAGCTCGGCGACTTGTCGATCTCCAGACCGAAGGCACGGCTGTCGTGGGGCATCGAACTCCCCTTCGATAAGAATTACGTGACTTACGTGTGGTTCGATGCCTTGGTGAATTATGTATCTGCCCTTGAGTACCTCCCGCAAGGGAAACCGGCCGGCAACAGTTTCTGGCCAGCCAACGTACACCTCATCGGTAAAGACATCCTTACGACGCATGCCGTCTATTGGTCCACGATGCTGATGGCACTTGATCTTCCCCTGCCGCAAACGATCTTTGCACACGGCTGGTGGACCGTGGACGGCGAGAAGATGTCGAAGAGCCGTGGCAACGTCGTCGATCCCTATGCGATGGCAGATAAATACAAGGTCTACGGCTTTCGATACTTTCTGCTGCGCGAAGTCCCTTTCGGACAGGATGGTGATTTTTCGGAAACGGCCTTGGTTCGGCGCGTCGATAGTGACATCGCGAACGGACTAGGGAACCTATTGAGAAGGACACTTACTCTGATTGAACGATATGCCGGAGGAGCAGTCCCAGAGGTTCCTCCATCGCTTGATACCGATGTAGAAGAAAACCTTACTGTTGCAGGCTTGGAGGCATTCAGCCTGGCGGATTCAGACATTGAGGAAATGGCGTTTAGTCGAGCTCTTGAACAAATTTGGCAACTAGTCCGAGCAGCCGATCAATACCTCGAAACTCATGCTCCATGGACCCTAGCCAAAGACCCCGGCAAGCGAAAGCTGTTGGAAAGAGTTTTATATAGGGCTGCTGACTCTCTCCGTCTTCTAGCGATTGCTGTGTATCCATTCATACCCAGTACCGCCAGAGCGATTAGGGAGCAATTGGGGTTGAATCCGGATTTCTTTTCAAATCCCATTCCATTTGAAGAAAGACAGTGGCATCGTCTTCGTCCGGGCACCAAGATTCATATAGGAGATGCATTGTCTCCCAGAATGGGTGCGTACGCTTTGACTGGACATGAAGCAAAACTATCTGTATCACAAGGAGCCAGCACTGTGAGTGACACACCGACTCCCCCGCAACCAGTGACAGCAACAGCGGTACCAACAACCGCTGCACCGCAGGCACCACTTCCTGCGGCAACTGCGCCCTTAGCCCCTTCTCCAGCACAGATCACTATCGATGAGTTCATGCAGATCCAGCTGAAGACCGCGAGGGTCCTGAGCGCGGAGCGCGTCCCCAAGTCGGAGAAGCTCCTCAAGCTGCAAGTCTCACTCGGCAGCGAGCAGCGCCAGATCGTCGCCGGCATAGGGAAGAAATACGAGCCGGAAGCCCTGGTTGGGAAAACCATCGTCATCGTGGCCAATTTGAAGCCGGCCAAGCTGATGGGCATTGAGTCGCAAGGCATGGTCCTGGCCGCAGGCGACAGCGAAGTACGCGGGCTCATCACCATCCTAGAAGAAGTTGACCCGGGCACTACAGTGAAATGAACCGAGCGGGTATCAGCTTCCGCCTTGCCGTTCTGCTCGCTTCCGCCTTAAATCCCGTGCTCTGTCTCGCTATCCCGCCGGAAAGGGAACCGCCACAGGACCTGCGCCTGAACGAGCCGAAAACCACGACGATTCTGGTACGAGTCGTGGCGCATGGTTCGATGGTGCTCGGAAGAGAAGTCGGCGGTGCGCGTGTTACCATCACAGATGTGGCCAGCGGACGGATTCTTGCCGTTGGCTTGCAGCAGGGAGAGACAGGAGACCAGAATCAAATTATGCGCACACCGCATCTGATGGAAGAGCCACGGTATAGTTCGCGCGCTTCCGCATCGTTCACCGCAACCCTGGAATTGACCAATCCCACTCTTGTGGACATCACTGCTGAAGGTCCGTTGGCCTATCCCGAGGCGGCCCAGCGCGGGAGCACACGGGTGTGGCTCATTCCCGGTCATGACTTGACTAACGACGGCATCGTGCTCGCCTTGTACGGCTACATCGTACAGATCAACCACCCAAAACCGAATGAGCCGCTGATCGCAAAGAACGACGTGATGCTGCGTGCGTCGATTCGGACCCTGTCCGGTTCACCGGTGAGGCCCCACGGTGACTGGGATTCCAGAAAAGTACACATCTATGGCGAGCTGCTGATCGGCGACCGTGTGCTTGAACGATTGCAGATGTTCTACAGCGGTGAGAAGGCCGACTTCGAAGCGCCATTCTTTGTGCCGCTTCCCAAAGACGCCCCGGATGGAATCACGCTGCGTGTGGTGGCCGCCGACCCTGCGAGCGGAAACTTCGGCGTCGGCCAAGCAATGTTTCCCGTCCTCAGCGAACGTCTGCCACCGAGGAGGCGCGGCGGTGGCCGATCTCGGATCGGGATCTGGTTACTTCACGCGACGCTTCGTCGAAGCCGTCACTGAAACCGGGATGGTGTATGCCGTCGATGTGGAACCGGAGATGCTGTCCTACGTAAAAGAGAGCATCGTCCATATGCATGTGGCCTATACAGCCGAGTTTATCTTGGCTCGGCCTGATAGTCCGAAACTGCCGTTCGAAGCTATCGATCTCCTTTTCGTCTGTAATACTATCCATCATCTCGAGGACCGTACAAAGTATTTCCGCAACCTCAGATCATCGTTACGACCCGGCGGACGCATCAGCATCATCGATTTCTACCCCGATGAACGATCCGGCGACCTCGGATTCCCCAAACATCACCTTGTCTCTCGTGACACCGTCGTCAAGGAACTGACCGATGCAGGATACAAGCTTGACCGAGAACACAGCTTCCTGCCCAAACAATACTTTCTCGAATTCGTTCCTGCACAATAAAAATGCGCCGATCACACCTGCGCTGACTTGCCCAGAGGCTTGCCGTGAGTCGAGGACCATGCGACACTAGGCCATGAGCACCATCGCCTCCTATGAACATCTGCGCTCACGCCTTTATATCGCCCTCGCCCTGAACGCGCTCATCATCACCGCCGAGTTTATCGGCGGCCTGCTCCTCAACAGTATCGGGCTCATGAGCGATGCAGGGCACAATTTTGTCGATCAAGGTTCGCTGTTTCTGGCGCTGTATGCGCATATCATCACCAGAAGGCCGTCAAGCGAAACCAGGACGTTCGGCTACCACCGCGCCGGTGTCATCGCGGCGTTTCTCAACTCGTTTATCTTACTATTGACCGCACTTGGCATTGCGCTTCTCGGCGTGAAGAGACTGCTACAGCCGGTCCCGATCGACGGTGGATGGGTCATGGGCATTGCGGCCGCGAGCTTTGCGGCCAATCTTACCATTGCCTTGCTGCTGCAGCGCGGCGCGGAAAACGACCTAAACATCCGTAGTGCCTTCTGGCACATGCTGGGAGACGCCTGGGTCTCCCTCGGCGTCGTGCTGAGCGGCGGGACTATTATGCTGACTGGCTTGACGGTTCTCGATCCGCTCATCAGCCTCCTCGTGGTTGGGGCCATAGTTCATGGCGCATGGCCGTTGTTCAAAGAGTCTCTCGATGTATTGCTGGAATCCACCCCACCCACGATCAGCACCTCCCACGTCGTTGCAACCATCGAATCCATTCCAGGGGTAAAAACGGTCCACGACCTCCATATCTGGGCTGTAGAACCACGCCTGATCATGCTCACCTGTCATGTTCTAATCGATGGCAATCGCACACCCCTCGACCTGCTCCCGTTGATCCAGACTCGTATCACCTCGGACTTCGGCATCAAACACATGACGATCCAGCTGGAAACCGAGTGCTGTGACCGAGACGACGTCCATTGCGACCTCCTGAAACTAGCCGAACAGCACCGTGAACTCGAGGCGCTCACACACCATCATTGATCTTTCCAGTACGTTCCTCTCTCGGTAGAATACATTCGCTGTCGCTACCTCTCCCAGTTGGAGTGGGACTATGCCGGTACCTTTCTACATGCTCTGCGGCTCCCTCGGCGCCGGCAAGACGACGCTGCTGATGCGGCTGCTGGAGTATTGGAAGGCAGAAGGTCGGCGGGTCGGTGTGCTCATGAATGAGGCGGGCGAAATCAGCATCGACGGCCCGCGCGCGGGCACCATCGCCGAGCAGGTGATGAACCTCGCCGGCGGCTGCATTTGTTGCGATACGAAGGAAGACCTCTCCTGGGGAATTGCGCAATTGGTCAGGGATGTTGGATCAGAGGTGCTCATTCTGGAGTGTTCTGGTCTGGCTGACCCTGCAGAAGTCATCGATGCAGTCACCGATCTCTACACCGCCCGCCTTACGACGCTGGAACGAGTGATCGCGTTGCTCCATCCCATCGCGAGCGAAGACAGCAGCTCGAGGGAGTACGTGACGACCCAATCCATCCGCTGCGCAGATGAATTGATCCTGAACAAGCAGGATCTCTATGTACCGGGCCACTGGGAGGGATTCAGAAACACAATCCTCCAGCAAAACCCCTATGCACGTGTATGGGAAACCTCACATGCGCGCATTGATCCCGCAGCGCTGTTGGCCCCGCACACTGTTTCCAGACCGGCAGCCCAGACCAATGTGGTGTTTAACAAATCCGCCGCACCCGGCAATCGTCCCCGAGCATCCTACCATCCCATCGCTACGACCATTCGTCTGCCTGGTCCGCTGAATCGTCAGCGGTTTCTTGCCTGGATCAAAACCATTCCCAAGGAACTCGAACGCGCTAAGGGTTACCTTCGGTTTGCCAAAGAGCCGGAGCTGCAGGAATTCCAATACGCGCCGCCGGGCCAGGCGACGATCACTCCCGTTACTCTATTGGACGAGCCGGAACCTGCGCTGGTACTGATTGGACGGGGCTACGATGTGGATCGACTCAGAAGCAATCTCTTGGATGGTGTTGATGAGCGGCGAGGGAATTCCTGACTGTTACGACCGAGACTCAACTCCTTCATCCGGCTGGGAAACAGCCAGAGTCAGCCTCTTCCTAAATGTAGGCCATTGTAACAGGGCCCATGCCGCTCCACCGCCGAGCACTCCTCCGATCAGCCATCCCCCGACGACATCGGTGACGTAATGCGCGCCCACATAGACGCGAGCAAATCCGATGAGTCCTACGATCGGCCAACTGACCCAGCTGGTCTTTGGATAGAGCATTTGCAAAAAAGCGGCTGCGGCTGCGGTGTTGACGGCGTGGTTCGACGGGAAACTGAACAGGCCTCCGCAGCCACCAGGCTCAACAGTGATCGCTTGGCTCAGCGCACGGCATGGTCTCACACGTTCCGCAAGCCATTTCAGCTGTCCCCCTAAAAAATCCGAGAGCCCGACCGCGCCGCCCAGTACCGGACCACCCAGCAGCGCTTCCCACCGATTAACCCACATCCAATAGCCGATGGCGAGCACCGCTGGAATGTAGAGGGTGCTGCTGTTTCCGAAAAGAAGAAAGATCTGATCGACGACCGTTGAGTGGCCGGCCAGCCCGTTGATGGCGAGAAAGAGAGATTCATCCCAATTCATGACTGGGAGCATACGGTGTCATTCGTCAAGCGTCAAACGGATGGAGGAGGTCTGTCTGGTCTATCTCGTTTGTTTGGTCTATCTGTTTGGTCGTCCGGAGTAGGGTCTATTCTTGCCTGTGCTACCAGTCACTGGCCATCACCTCTTCCAACTATCGCGTCCGGAAATGGATTCGGACGGTTAGTTCGCCATCGATGGGATCGTCACCCTTCATTTGCGGATCGAAGGTCCATTGGCCAAGCGCGGAGATCCCAGCAGCCGTCAGCTCTCGATGTTTGCACGGTTCCAAGACAACCACCGTCACTTTGGCGTCCTTCGATACCAACATGCGGGCTTTCATCCAATCGTCGAGTTCCTTGCCATCGAGCGAGGGAGGAATCCCAGGCCAGGGGGTAGACTTGGCGACAGGACCGAACTGTTGATCTTTGTTGAGCGACAGACCATGGACGTGTACTTCCGGCAATTCCAACACATCCTCTTGGTGGTCACTTTCATGCGTGGCTTCGTCGCCGACTGCTGCGGATACAGCGGCCGGCAAAAGACACACACACAATGCGCAGCAGGGCAAAATACGCACTGTCATAGTTGCCACTCTCATCGCCTCGATAAACATCACATCTACTTTATACTAGAAGAACCACTGCCCACGGAAGAAAAATGAGCGTGGCATCCCGGCATGAGAGACGCCCAGTCCGATGTTCCCCTCTCCTCGATTAATGAAATATTTTTGATCTAACAGATTGACCACATCGAAGCCGAGAAGAAATTTCTGGCCATGCCAGGGCAACGGTAACACATGGGCAACCGACAAATTGTAAATCGTGTAGAATGGACTGTGAGTGGAGTTCGTCTTTCCTCCATCCTCCGCCGTTCGTAACCCGGACGCAAAAAGCATCTGCCCAGCGAAGGTTGTCCGTTCCAGTAAGCGGTAACTGACCACCGCAGAGCTAGTGAGCGTCTGCATGTGGTCACAGAAGACTCCGCCTTTGGAATTGATATCGGCAATCTCCTTGGCCTCAAGTAGGAAATGTCCGGACTGCAGCCCATAGCCCTTACACTGTCCCCAGGCCAGGTTCCCGCGCGCCGTCAGGTTGTCCAAGATCTGCAACTTCAGTGCGCCATCGATCCCCCTTGTCCAACCCCGTTCAAAGGCAAAGTAATTCAGTAGGGGTGTGGTCCCGAACTGGCCGGCATCGGATAGGAATTTCGCCAGCTTGTAGTAACCCGCCAACTCCAAGGTCGCGTAGCGAGTCAGGGCATGGTAGCTGCCCACCTCGAAGTAATGCGCCCGTTCTGCGCGGACCTGATTGTTCGTGGTGTCGTCTGGCTGCGCCTTGGTGCCCGCCGTATTGAGCTTCGCGAACGAAATGGCTTCCAGATTCGGCGGTGTGAACAGTCGGCCATAAAACGCATGGAAGACGTTCGACTGATTGTGTTTATAGGTCGCGCCGATTCTAGGACTCACCTGCCCTTCGTTCCGGAGGTACTGTACGGCGTCGCCTCGGACACCGAGGTTGAAGGTCCATCGATCGTTCGGCGTCCACTGATCCTGCACCCAGAACTCCTGCCGCCACCCGATCAGTCGGTTATCGGCATCCAGATTGATCACGTTGCCGGTTGGGTTCCCGGCGCCATCATCAAGAAATGTAAACAACCTTGTCTTGTTGATGGCCTGCGTACGATCAACCTGGAATCCGGTTTTGATCAGATGCTCCTTGCTGCGGACGTAGGTATAATCCAGACGCATTCCGCCAGAATACGCCATGCGATCCTGACTCCCGGCTGAGAATGGTTCGGTTTCATCCGGCACGTAGGCCAGCACATTAAACGGATCAGTCTTAAACGTGGCCCTCGTGTGGCGGAAATAGCCAGCCACACTGAAGAACTGATTCGACGACACGTCGTGCCGCCACACCAGATGGGCGTATTGGTTGTTTTCCTTTTGATTCTCGTCCACCATTTCCGACGGCACTGCGGAAAATCCTGCAGGCAACAAGCCGGCAATAGTGGCATTTTGTGCCTGGCCTGGGAGCGTTGGAATCTGATACTTCGCGATGGAGTTCAAAAACAGCAACGTAAAGTTGTTGTTATTGTCATGCTGATAGTCGCCGCGAAAGATCGTTTGGTTGCGCTCGCTCTGCCCGTGAAAGATCGAATGGCCGAGGGTCGGAGGCTCTATCCCACGATTCGTCACCGTGTGACTGTTCAAGAAGTAAAAACGAAACTTCTCCCCGATCGTGCCTCCGTATTCAAATGAAGGATTGATCGTCTTATTTGACCCGCCGAACATTTGGACGGACCCGAATCCCGGCTTTGTTCCGCTCTTCGTCGTAATATCGAGGAGTGCGGCAGTCTTGTTTCCGACATTCGCTTCCATACCGCCTAGAATAATATCTGCCCGTTCCCAAGCCCTCGGGCTGATCACATCGGAGAACGTGGAGGACACCGTGTCCGGAACCGGCACGCCGTCGATCCTCAGCTGCAAATTCGCATGGTCTTGTCTGATGTGCACCTGCTTGAGTGCTCCATAAACCGCACTGGGGACCGTCAGCAGCACATCGTGGAGTTCGTTATTGTTGCCCCGTGGAAGAGTTTCGATCTCCTTTCGGCTAAGCGAATAGGTCTCGCTCGACGCTTTGTATTGAATCGGCGGCAGCGGCGACACCACCTCTAACGCGATTTCTTTGGTTGTAGAGAGCGTGAGTGTCACGGGTTTCGGCGGATCATCGACCAACACCAACACGACATACTCGCTCCGATGGGTCTCCTGCACCGCACTGACGGAGTAGGTCCCGCTCGCCGGAACAGAAATTGAAAATTCGCCGGCATCGTTGGATACCCCCGAAGCCACAAGGTCACCCTCTTGATTCTTCACCTCGATCACGACCTGAGGCACCCGTCGAAGATCTTGGCTTTGAACGGTTCCCTTAATCGTAACGACCTGCTTGCTGTCTGCTGCATAAACATGCAGGAGACCGCCCCACAGTACCGACAAGACGATAGTTGGTAGACAGCCACAGAATACACGCAAGACAACTGGGCGCTGCATCGTACGCCTCTTCACTCAGAAGCCGACATTGATGAAAGAAAGTGGATCGAGCAGGCGAGCCCGAACAAACGGACCCACGAGCCACTGGCACTACTTGACGTTGGACATTAGCGATGGGGAGGCGCGCGGGAGGGACCGACGAACAAAAGGTCGATGGGGAAAAGGATGGACTCAGACGGAAGCTCCTGATGCCGGACGAGCTCGCAGACGGCCAATCGCGGAACATCAAGATCGAGCGACCCGGCTGTATGGTGCTGGACCCACTGACAGAGGTCTGTATCGGAGTGTTCGTGCCCATCGGTGTCGGCAGCGGCCAATTCGTGATGGACATCCTGCGCCACAGCGAACGGCGCAAGCCCAAGGAGGATGCAGATCATCCCCAGCGCAGCCCCTGTACGGAGCATCGCGAAGAGGAGCTTGGGTCGTATCGGCAGTGTTATCATAGCGTTAGGGTGAGAGCGCGTCCCTGGATATGCAAGCGTCCTCGAAACCTAGTGCCAGTTAAGCCGATCTGGATAACCCTGTCAACGGGTATAGACTTTTTCCTAGTAATCCGTTAGATTTTTACCTTCCTTACAAGCTGATTCGCATTCTCCCTTGAACAACTTTCAGGGCGGTGGACGGCTCATGAGTAGACCGATCGACAATCAACACGTCATAGAAATCAAGGCGTTGCCATCACCACGCACCATCAAAACCAAGATCCCCATCACCGACCAGGCTGCTGCACTCGTGGTGGAGACGAGGGAAGCAATTCGCCGGATTCTGCACGGCCAGGATCGCGTTCGACTGATCGTCATTGTAGGCCCCTGTTCCATCCATGACCCCGACGCCGCCTTCGAATACGCAGCTAAATTGAAACCGGTGGCCGACACCCTGCGCGACCGTTTCCTGATCGTGATGCGGACATATTTTGAAAAGCCGAGAACCACCGTCGGATGGAAAGGCCTCATCAACGATCCTCACCTCGACGGCACCTGCGACATTGCCACGGGTATGGAGTTGGCCAGAACGATTCTGCTCAAGATCAATCAATTGGGGCTTCCCTGTGGTACGGAGCTGCTGGATCCGATCAGCCCGCAATACATTGCCGACCTCATCAGCTGGACTGCGATCGGGGCCCGGACGACGGAAAGCCAAACTCATCGTGAGATGGCCAGCGGTGTCTCGATGCCGGTCGGCTTCAAGAATGGGACGGAAGGCAGCTTGCAAGTCGCAGTTAATGCAATGACGTCGGCCCGCACGCCGCACCATTTCGTGGGGATCAATGCCGACGGGCAAACCTCGATCATCAAAACCATGGGCAACCCAGATCGACATATCGTCCTCCGTGGGGGAGGCGGCAAGACTAACTATGACGAGGAACACGTCGCCAAAGCCGAGGCCGCTTTAGCGAGCGAGGGCATTACCCGTCCGATCATGATCGATTGTTCTCACGACAACTCCCGCAAAGACCATACGCGGCAGGGACACGTAGCCCGCGAAGTGCTTCGGCAATTCAGGGAAGGCCGCCAGTCCATCATGGGGCTGATGCTCGAAAGCAATCTCAATCCCGGTAAACAGACCTGGAAAGAAGGGGTTGCTCTTGCGCATGGCGTCTCTATCACCGACGCCTGCCTCGGCTGGAATGAAACGGATTCGCTACTCACGGAATTGGCCGAAGCCATCACTCCCCGCCCTGCATAGCCTCTCCGTTCGAGACCACGAGACGCTCTATCCTTTTTCTGCTCACCGCCGTCATGCTAGGATCGGCTCTCACCATGCTCATTGACACCCATGCACATCTGGATGACGCCCGCTATAACGACGACCGGGAGGCAATGATAACGCGCGCGCGCGAAGCCGGCGTTCAGGCATTCGTCACCATTGGGTGCGATCTCGCGACCAGCCAATCAGCCCTGTCGCTCGCCGGACAGCATCCCTCCGTGTACGCCTCCATCGGCGTCCACCCGCACGAGGTGAAGTATATCCAGGACAGCTGGTACGACGAGTTCCGTCGCATGGCCAAGAACACAAAAGTGGTAGCCTATGGAGAAATCGGACTGGACTACCACTACAACCATTCATCACCTAAAGAGCAACGCGAACGCTTCCGCGAACAGATCCAACTCGCGCGCGAACTGAAGCTGCCCGTGATTATCCATACCAGGGAGGCCCAGGAAGATACGATTGCGATTTTGAGGGAAGAGAGGGCATCAGAAATCGGCGGGGTGTTGCATTGCTTTTCCGGGGACGCCTGGCTGGCGAAGGACGCGCTGGACCTGGGATTCTACTTGTCTTTTTCAGGAATCTTGACGTTTCAAAATGCAACGATGCTGCGCGAGATCGCCAAAACGGTTCCGCTCGATCGGTTGCTGATTGAAACCGATTGCCCTTACCTCACGCCGGTGCCTCACCGGGGGAAGCGGAACGAGCCGGCCTTCGTTTCCTTCGTCGCACAGCAACTCGCAGCCATTCGAGCCAGCGAGCCGGAGATGTCGATTGAATCGATCAGCCGATTGACAACACAGAATGCGAAGCGGCTGTTCAGAATCGCTTAAGCTGCCTCGACCGTTGACGAAGAGCTTTGGGAAGTTTGCGAGGATTGCCTTTCTTTTTCGGATCACGAGGAGGAGCCTCTTTCTCTTGCATATCAAGTTCTTTATGCACCATGCCTCCACCGCTCGGAGAGGCCCAGAGCTTCATGGCAAACTCTTGGGCGCCTAAAACAAAGGCGCCGCAGACTTTCGCCGATCGTGCTACTTCTTGATCGGAACTCACTACGGCACAGTCGGCCCCGTACTCTCGCGCCAGCCGTTGAATCACCTGGTCCGCCCGCTCTCCTCGTTTCGAATAAATAACCGACAGACCGGCCCGATGTTCAAGCTGTTCTGTCGGTTGGCCCTGCTGCCAGCCATCGAACACGACAGTGATGACATGGTTCTTTCGATGCCGATAGGCGGCCAAGGCGTGAAGCAGTGTTTCTCGCCCCGACTCGATATGGCCGGAGAGACTCCCGGTGCGCCCCATCAGATTATAACCATCGATGATAAGATGAATCGGCATGGTGGCTCACGCTACCGTGGGCGAGAGCGGCCTGTCAACGCAGTGCTCGGGTAAACCAACCTCGCGCAAAGCCTTGACAAGACGCGGAACATCTGAGAAAAGTTTGAAATTCCTCCCACTTATGAGAGCCATGCGAATACGCATCCGACAACGGACTCCCTTCATCTCTCTCGCCGTCCTGTTTTACTGCGCCACATTCTTGTTCTTGACCTTTGCCGGCGCGACATCTATCCAGCCTGTCTGGGCTGCGCCGGCCGTCGATCGTGATCATCGTCCTCGTGCCTCGACACACTCAAAGAAACCACACCTGAAGGCTACACCCGCATCTCTCGCTCCGGTCACCATCCATAACTTTCGGGTCATGACCGGTGCAGGGAAAACTAGACTGGTCTTAGATTTGGATCGACATGCGAAAGTCATTGAACAGCGGGCAACCAATCCGAGTCGCGTGGTGATCGCCCTTCCAAACGCCTCGATGAGCCGGTCTGCGCAGATCAAGGCGACCGACGGCACAGTACCCTCTCCATTCATGGTCACGCAGACCATGGCTCATGCCGTCGCTGTGTCGCTTCCGACCGCAGCGTTTCGAACATACAGGCAGTTCCCACTCTCGAATCCTCCTCGCCTCGTCATCGATGTCACACCTCCGATTGAACAGAACCCGACTCCGTCGCCCA
>JACPZN010000161.1 GCA_016195505.1 Nitrospirota bacterium
GAGATGGTGATGCCGGGGGACAATGTGAGTGTGACGGCCGAATTGATCAGTCCGATTGCCATGGATCAGGGGCTGCGCTTCGCGGTGCGTGAGGGCGGCAAGACCGTCGGCTCCGGCGTCGTGACGGAAATTCTGGCGTAAAGAGAGCGATCAGCAGTCTGCAATCAGCCCGAAGCTGAGAGCTGAAAGCTGAGTGCTGAAGGCTGAGGAGTAGAAAAATGCGAGAGATCATCGATATGTCCTGTACGCTCTGTAAGCAGCGGAACTATTCGACCAACAAAAACAAGAAGAATGATCCGGATCGGTTGGAGCGAAACAAGTTCTGCAAGTTCTGCCGGAAGCACACGCCGCATAAGGAAGTGAAATAGAGTGGTGAGTGAGCAGAATTAGATTCTCAGCTCAGAACTCAGCACTTAGGACTACAAGCGGAGGGGCATGGTGTTAATGGCAGCACATCGGTCTCCAAAACCGAGAGTCTGGGTTCAAATCCTAGTGCCCCTGCCAAGCAGAGCTCGCTCGACCGCGAAGCTTATGATGGCTCTTCCTGAGCGGATAAAACACCGCGGGGGTGTTTTCGGGCTTAGATCCAAGCTCGCTCGTACCGGGTGCCCTACCATGGCTCTTGGCGCTCGGATAGATGTCTTGATGGGTTTAGTGTAGCGGTCAAGAGATAGGGAGCGGAGAGTCTGGTGTTTAAGCGCATGACAGAGTCGATTCGATTGTTTCTCACCGACGTGCGGGGAGAGTTGAAGAAGGTGTCTTTCCCAACCCGTAAAGAAACCGTCGGTTCGACGACCGTTGTTATCGTCTTTTGCATCCTGATGTCGCTGTACCTATCGGTCGTCGACGCATTTCTTGTGTGGCTGGTCGGCAAACTCATCTGAGTCGGTCAGCGGCCAGCTGAGCGTGATGAAGGAGCATTCGGTGTGGCTGTGATCTGTAGACCTAAGGGTGGTGCATGACGAAGAACTGGTACGTCATTCATACGTACGCGGGGTTTGAGGGGCGCGTCAAGACCAGCTTGATGGAGCGCGCGAACCAGATGGGGCTCGTCGAGAAGCTTGGGCAGGTGCTTGTGCCCACGGAGGATGTCATCGAAATCAAGGATGGCAAACGACGGACGTCCCGACGCAAGTTTTTCCCTGGTTATGTTTTGGTGGAGCTGGAATCACCGCTGGGTGATGAAACCTTGCAGATGATCAAGGAGACTCCGAAGGTCACCGGGTTTGTGGGAGGGGGCACGGTGCCGATGCCGCTGACCAACGAAGAAGTGGAGTCCTTGCTCAAACAAGTCGATGCGGGACAGGCCGAGCCGCGTGAACAGGTCAAGTTTATTAAAGGAGACAATGTTCGGATCGTCGACGGCCCGTTTCTTGGGTTTAACGGCTTGGTGGATGAAGTTGATCAGGACCACAACCGGCTGAAGCTCATGGTAAGCATCTTCGGTCGGTCGACTCCAGTCGAATTGGGGTTTTTACAGGTTGAACGGATTTAACACAGCGGTCAGCTTTCAGCCGTCAGCTCTGAGCTTATGCCGAACGTTGAGTGCTGAAAGATCAGGAGAGAATCATGGCCAAGGAAGTTTCAGCGCAAATTAAGTTGCAAATTCCGGCAGGGAAAGCCAATCCGGCTCCTCCCGTAGGTCCGTCTCTCGGTCAGCATGGGGTCAATATCATGGAGTTCTGCAAGCAGTTCAATGCCAAGACTCAGAAGGAAGGTGACAGCATCATTCCTGTCATCATTACGGTCTACAAGGATCGTACATTTACCTTCATCATGAAGACGCCGCCGGCGTCAGATCTCTTGAAGAAGGCTGCCGGGATCATCAAGGGATCCGGTGTGCCGCAGAAGGATAAAGTCGGCAAGATCACGAGAAAGCAGCTAAACGAGATCGCCCAAAAGAAGATGGCCGACCTGAATGCGGCCGATCTGGAAGGGGCCGTCAGAATCATCGAAGGAACCGCCCGCAGCATGGGAGTCGTGATTCAAGGGTAATGTCGAGAGAAGGAGTTGTAGTTATGGGAAAGAAAATGAAGGCGGCGCTGGAAAAAGTTGAGCCGCGTGCTTATGGGCTGCGTGAGGCGGTTGAGGTCGTAAAGAAGGGGGCATTTGCGAAGTTTGACGAATCGGTCGATCTGGCGCTCAGGCTAGGGATTGATCCCAAGCGCTCCGATCAAATGGTTCGTGGGACGACGTCGCTTCCCCACGGTACCGGGAAGAAGGTTCGTGTTCTGGTGTTCGCTAAGGGTGAGAAGGAGCAGGAGGCGCGTCAGGCCGGAGCCGATTATGTGGGATCGGACGATCTGCTGGAAAAGATCAAGGGTGGATGGATGGATTTCGATTGCGCGATTTCCACGCCGGACCTGATGGCAACTGTCGGAAAGCTCGGGAAGGTGCTTGGTCCACGCGGGCTCATGCCGAATCCTAAGACCGGCACGGTCACCTTCGAAGTGGGGAAAGCCGTTGCAGATATCCGAAAAGGGCGGGTGGAGTTCAAGGTTGAAAAGGCCGGCATCGTCCAGGTGCCCGTCGGGAAGGTCTCGTTCGATCCCACGAAACTGTATGAGAATGCCGCAGCCATCATCGAATCCGTTATCAAGGCGAAGCCGGCCTCGTGCAAAGGGCGCTATCTCAAGAGTGCCACAATTTCCAGTACGATGGGTCCTGGTGTGAAGTTGGATACTGTCGCATTGACCAAGCAATGGAGCTGACAGGAATGGTCATTCGTCAATGGTCACCGGTCAATGGAGAGGAAAATCTCCGGTGTCAGTAATTACTGACCATTGACCAATGACGCTCGGTCGGAAGGGGTGCGTATGAATAAGGAAGAAAAAGCGACAGTGGTTGCGGAGTTGACCGAGAAGTTCGGCCGCGCGCGGCTTGCCATTTTGACGGAATGTACCGGACTTCCGGTGAATCAAGTGACGGAATTGCGCAAGCAGCTCCGTAGCGCAAAGGCGGAATATCGGATTGTCAAGAACACACTCGCGGCTCGTGCGGCTGAGGGGACGGCCTTGGCCGGCTTAAAAGCACACCTCAAGGGCCCAACTGGAGTCGTGATCGGCTATGACGATCCTGTCTTGCCGACCAAGGTGCTGAGGGATTTCATCGGTGCAGAGAAGCGCGACGACAAAGTACGGATGACGGTCGGGGTGTTGGAAGGCAAGATCGTTCATCCGGCGGAATTGGCGGCGGTCGCCAAGTTACCGAAGAAGGAAGTGCTCATCGCGATGCTGCTGGCGGCCATGCAAGGGCCGATTCGCGGCGTGGTCTATACGCTCAGCGCAGTCTTGTCGAAATTTGTGAGAGTCATTGCAGCCATTCAGGACAAAAAGAAAGGGGAGGGAGACATGTCGGCAACAGCGTCAAAACTGTCACAGGAAGAATTGATTAAGGCCATCGAGGGTATGAGTGTGCTCGATTTGGCGGAACTCGTGAAGGGGTTGGAAGCCCGCTTCGGCGTCACGGCGGCGGCTCCAGTCGCGGTGGCCGCAGCTCCAGCCGCCGGTGGCGGTGCAGCCGCAGCAGCTGAGGAGAAGACGGCATTTGACGTCATCCTCGCGTCCGCGCCGGCTGACAAGAAGATTCAGGTCATCAAGGTGGTGCGGGAACTGACCAGCCTCGGCCTGAAGGAAGCGAAGGATCTCGTGGAAGGCGCGCCGAAGCCGGTGAAGACCAGCGTGGCTAAAGAAGAAGCCGACACGATGAAGAAGAAACTCGAAGAAAGCGGCGCCAAAGTCGAAATCAAGTAAGCACGGCATTTATCAACGGTCATTGGTCAATCGTCGGGATGCGGTGCCTGTGGTTTCTACCATTGACGTGTGACTGTTGATCTCAGTTCACTGACCGACTATCGGGAGGAGTGGGAATGTCCGAAACGACTCTACAAGAGTTCGTCGAGCGGAAAGATTTTTCGCGCATTCGAACCAATATCGATATTCCAGATCTGATCGAAATTCAGAAACGCTCCTACGAGGAGTTTCTGCAATTTGAGGTCGAGCCGGATCGCCGGAAAGATTATGGATTGCAGGCGGCGTTGGCCAGCGTATTCCCGATTCCAGACTACAACAATACGGCTGTACTCGAATTCTCAAGTTACACCTTGGGCGTGCCAAAGTATGATGAGCGCGAGTGTCTGTCCGTGAGCAAGAAGTCTACGTCGGCGAGCTGCCGCTGATGACGGAGCGAGGGACTTTTATCATCAACGGAACCGAGCGGGTCGTGGTCAGCCAGCTCCACCGTTCGCCTGGCGCCTCCTTTACCCATGACAAGGGGCGCACCCATGCGAGCGGCAAGGTGTTGTATTCCGCACGCATTATTCCCTATCGGGGCTCGTGGCTCGATTTTGAGTTCGACGCGCGCGATATCCTCTATGTCCGCATCGATCGCCGGCGAAAGATGCCGACCACCATTTTGTTGAAGGCATTCGGCTTTTCGAGCGACGATTTACTTAAGATGTACTATCCCGTCGAAGAAATCCGGGTATCCAAGGGCAAGCTGTTCCGCAAGTTGGATGCGGAAATCCATCATGGGCTCCGGTGTTCGGCCGAAGTGACGGAGAAGGGCAACAAGGAACCGCTCGTGCGGGAGGGCGCCAGGCTGACGAAGGGCATGATTGCCAAACTGAAGGCGTCAGGAGTGAAAGAAATCCCGCTTCTGCCCGCAGAATTGATGGGCCGCGCCATTCTCACGGAATTGGTCGATTCCAAAAGGACCAAGTTGGCGGAGAAAAATCAGCGGTTGACTGCCGAAATCGTCGAACAGATTGTCGAGAGCGACGTCGAAGAGTTCAAGGTCATCTATCTGGATATGGCCACGGCGACGCCCGTCATCCTCGATACCTTGGAGATGGAGAAGATCGTATCGAAGGAAGAAGCGATGGTGGAGATTTATCGTCGTCTTCGCCCGGGAGAAACTCCGTCCGTCGATACCGCGCGGGCACTGTTCGACAATCTGTTCTTGAATTCTAAGCGCTACGATCTGTCCCCTGTCGGCCGCCTCAAGCTCAATAAAAAGCTCGGATTAAGCCTGCCGCTTGAGCAGCGCACGCTCACGGCTCAGGACATCGTCGAAGTGATCCGTTACCTCGTCAATCTCAAGATGGGCAAAGGAGAGATCGACGACATCGATCACTTGGGAAATCGTCGGGTTCGATCAGTGGGGGAGCTGCTTGAGAATCAGTTCCGGTTAGGGCTGGTCCGGATGGAACGGAGCATCAAGGAGCGGATGAATCTCCTCGATATGGAAACCGTGCTGCCTCACGATCTGATCAATGCCAAGCCGGTTGTGGCGGCGGTGAAGGAATTCTTCAGCAGCAGCCAGCTGTCTCAATTCATGGACCAAACCAACCCGCTGGCTGAAATTACGCACAAGCGGCGTCTATCGGCGCTTGGTCCCGGTGGGTTGACGAGAGAACGGGCCGGCTTCGAAGTCCGCGACGTGCATCCATCACACTACAGCCGTATCTGTCCGATCGAAACGCCGGAAGGCCCGAACATCGGGTTGATTACCTCCCTGGCGACCTATGCGCGGATCAATCAGTTTGGATTCATCGAGGCGCCCTATCGAAAAGTCGTGAAGGGGCGCGTGACGGATGAGATCGAATTCCTCTCCGCCATCGAGGGTGACAAGTACATCATCGCCCAGGCGAACTCCAAAGTGGATGGGTCGGGCCGTTTGGTTTCAGAGACTGTCTCCTGCCGTCATGGCGGCGACTTCGTGATGGCGACGCCGGACAAGATTGAGTATATGGACGTGTCTCCGAAGCAAGTGGTCAGTGTTGCGACGGCCCTCGTGCCGTTCTTGGAACACGACGATGCCAACCGCGCACTTATGGGTTCCAATATGCAACGCCAGGCGGTTCCTTTAGTGACCTCTGAGGCCCCTTTGGTCGGCACCGGGATGGAAGCGGTGGTGGCGCGAGATTCGGGATACGTAATCCAGGCCCGCCGAGCCGGCGTCGTGGAAAGCGTTGATGCCACTCGCATCGTGGTGCGGGCCGATTCGAAGGAAAGAAGGAGAGGCAAAGATTCCGGATTGGATGTCTATGATCTGATCAAGTTCCAACGATCGAATCAAAACACCTGTATTACGCAGACCCCCGTGGTTCGGATCGGTCAACCGGTGAAGAAGGGGCAGGTACTAGGTGATGGGCCGGCGATCGATCATGGAGAACTCGCGTTGGGGAAAAACGTCCTCGTGGCGTTCATGCCATGGGGTGGATATAACTTCGAAGACGCCATTCTGCTCAGCGAAAAATTGGTCCGTGAAGATGCCTTCACGTCGATTCATATCGAAGAGTTCGAGGTAGAAGCTCGCGATACGAAGCTGGGCAAGGAAGACGTCACCCGCGATATTCCCAATGTCGGAGAAGAGGCGCTCAGAAATCTGGATGAGAGCGGAATCATCCGGATTGGTGCCGAAGTGAAACCCGGTGATATTCTGGTCGGAAAAGTGACGCCAAAGGGCGAAACCCAGCTCACCCCGGAAGAAAAGTTGCTCCGGGCGATCTTCGGCGAGAAGGCCGGTGACGTCAAGGACACTTCCTTGACCGTGCCTCCGGGAGTAGAAGGCATTGTGGTCGACGTCAAAATCTTCTCCCGTAAAGGTCTCGACAAGGATGAACGTTCGAAGAGCATCGAGACCGACGATCAGATCAAGTTGCAGCGTGATCACCACGAAGAGTTGCGGATCATCGAGGAAGAAAAGACAAAGAAGATTCGGAAGCTGTTGCTCGGAAAGGTCGTGGGCCGCGATCTGATGGATCCGGACACGGGCGACGTCATTCTGAAGAAGAAGGGCAAGCTGACGGCGGAGATTCTCAAGCGGCTGCCTGATGACACCGTGCGCCACATTATTCTCAGCGATCCGGACGAGCAAAAAGAATTGGAGGACGTTGAGCGACGGGCCAAGGAGCAGATCTAAATTCTCCAAATGCTCTATGACGAGAAGGTCGGTCGCCTGAAACGGGGCGATGAATTGCCGCCCGGCGTCATCAAGCTCGTCAAAGTGTATATCGCCATGAAGCGCAAGATACAGGTCGGCGATAAGATGGCTGGTCGCCACGGCAACAAGGGTGTCGTGTCCCGGGTATTGCCCGAAGAAGACATGCCCTATTTACCGGACGGGACGCCGGTTGAAATCGTGCTGAATCCTCTCGGTGTGCCGTCGCGCATGAACGTGGGCCAGATTTTGGAAACCCACCTCGGCTGGGCGGCCAAAGCCTTGGGAATCAAAGTGGCCAGCCCGGTATTCGATGGGGCATCGGAGAAAGAAATCAAGGATCTCCTCAAAAAGGCGAAATTACCGCCGAGCGGCCAAAGCCAGCTGGTCGACGGCAAGACCGGTGAGCCATTCGGCAGCCCCGTCACCGTCGGGTATATGTATGTGCTGAAACTCCACCACTTGGTGGACGACAAGATCCACGC
>JACPZN010000140.1 GCA_016195505.1 Nitrospirota bacterium
CGTGGCGCGCGAACACGTTCTGCAACAAATCGCAGTTCATTTGATCGTCGTCAACGATCAAGAGCTTAATCATCGCTGCTCATCCTCTGTCACTTGAATGCGACGCCCAACGAAAAGAGAATAGCACGGGACCGGGAAGATGAGAAGAAAATGCGGGGTTTATGAGCAGGCGGTCGGTTGTCCGAACAAGGCCGCGACAAAGGCTTCAGGATTGAAGTCCTGAAGATCCTCGACGCCCTCCCCCACACCGACGAGACGAACGGGAATCTTAAGTTCCTCGGCAATCGCGACCACAATGCCCCCTCGAGCAGTCCCATCCAGTTTCGTCAGCACCAGTCCGGTGACGCCCACCGCCTCGTCAAACTGCCGAGCCTGAGCCAGCGCATTTTGCCCGACTGTCGCGTCCAATACTAAGAGCACTTCGTGCGGCGCGCCAGGCAGTTCCTGGCCGATCACCCGCTTTACTTTGCGCAGTTCGTCCATCAAGTTGGACTTCGTATGCAGGCGACCGGCCGTATCGATCAGCACCACATCGGCCGCTCGAGCCTTGGCCGCCACAATTCCATCGAAGGCCACCGCCGCCGGATCGGCGCCGTGACGCTGGCGAACGACCTCGACTCCGACCTGATCAGCCCAGACTTGCAGTTGGTCGATCGCCGCCGCACGAAATGTGTCGCCGGCGACGAGCAGAGGTTGCCGCCCTGCTTGCACCAGCCGCTGCGCCACCTTGGCAATCGTCGTGGTTTTTCCAACTCCGTTCACTCCGACGACGAGGATGACAAAAGGTTTGTGGCCTTTGTCGATCAGTTGTTCGAGGGAAGGACCGGATGCCTGGGTCAACACACCGTAGAGAGTCTGGCTCAGCACATTCTGGAGCCCGTCCGCGGTGGCCGCATCCGCACCGCGCGCTTGTTCGTTGACTTGCTTCATCATCCGATCCACGACACGAGCCCCAAGGTCGGAACTGAGCAGCGCCGCCTCAAGTTCTTCGAGGAGGGCCGGATCCGGGGTGCGCCCAAGAAATTGATCGAGCGACTGCCGGACTGTGTGACGGGTCTTGCTGAGCCCCTCACTCAACCGTTGAAACCACCCCATCGTCAGCGACTCCTCTCTCTCGGCTCAGCACGGCGGGTCACAAGGCTGGGTACGGGACCGATCGTTCGCAAAATGGCCCGTTCTCGCCGATGCATGCGAGCCGCTTCTTTCTTATTACGCTCATGATCATATCCGCACAGATGGAGCACGCCATGTACCAACAGCGCCGCTAGTTCATGGTTCAACGATCGCCCGGCTTCTCGCGCTTGACGAATAGCCGTCGGGACTGAGATTACCACATCGCCCAACATCGTCGGACAGGGATTATGTGATTCCCGCATTGCGAAAGCCAGCACGTCGGTGGATCGATCCTTTTTGCGATACTCACGGTTCAGCCGGCGCATACGTTGATCGCCCACCAGCTCCACACTCAGTTCCGATTGAGTTTCTCCGATCGCCTCCAACACCAGCTCCGCCACGCGCATCAGGGAGGCCTGCCGCACCGCAAGCTGAGTGAGGCGAACACGGAGATAGACAGCCATTTAGTGAGATTGGCCCGAGCGGTCTCGTGGCGTGGAACCGGCCTGAGACGACTTGCGAGGACCTGACGAGAGCGGTTGAGAGGACGCGTGGCCACGAGCCTGTTTGGAATCACCGTCATTCGTCGGCTGGCGGCGATCGTAGGCCTTGATAATGTCCTGGACCAGTCGGTGACGAACCACATCTCTTTCGTCGAAGTAGATGAATTCGATGCCGTCGATGTCGCGCAACACCTCTTTTACTTCAATGAGGCCAGACACCCGATCGTTCGGCAAATCCACTTGCGTGATATCGCCGGTGACCACGACTTTGGAATGGAACCCCAGCCGGGTGAGAAACATCTTCATCTGCTCCGCCGTCGCGTTCTGCGCTTCATCCAGAATGACGAACGAATCGTTCAACGTTCTCCCGCGCATGAAGGCGAGAGGCGCGATTTCGATGTCGCCTCGTTCGATCAGGCGGTTCGCCCGCTCCATGTCCATCATGTCGAACAACGCATCGTAGAGCGGCCGGAGATAGGGATTTACTTTCTCATAGATGTCGCCGGGTAAAAAGCCGAGTTTCTCGCCTGCCTCAACCGCCGGCCGCGCAAGAATGATCCGGCTCACCTCTTTCTTCATCAAGGCGCTGACCGCCATGGCCATGGCGAGATAGGTCTTGCCCGTTCCGGCTGGTCCGATGGCGATCACAATGTCATGCTTCTCGATCGCTTCGATGTAGGCTTTCTGGGTGGGCGACTTGGGGCCGACGAATCGCTTCTTCGTGACGATCGTCGCCGCGTTGCCGAGCACGTCCTTGAGCGAGGCCTCCGGACTTTGACGCAATGCGCTGAGCGCGTGCGTCACGTCTTCGGCCTGGAGTGTGATGCCGTCATGGGTCAGGGAGGCGAGTTCGAGAAGAATCCGTTCTGCCTGACGAACAGCCTCAGGAAGGCCGTCCAGAGTGAGTTCTTCCCCGCGCGCCGATAACCGCACACCCAGTTCATCTTCTATCAGTTTGAGATGCCGGTCATGGTGACCGAACAAGGCGGCGGTATTGGTACCTTCTCGTAATTTGAGCTTACGCACGAGCGCGGGGTGGTCTCCCTCCTACATCACGATCTAAGTTCATTCTAGCAGACAAGAAAAAGAAGAGACAAGCGGAAGCGAAGTCTTCGGTGGAGGCTTCAGGCTCCTGTCGGCTTGGGAGGAACTGAGACAGTCAGGGTCAGGTCGAACTCCTGAGAGGCCATTCCACCCCGCCCATCCTTTGCCACAACCTTGACGTGAAAGGTTCCATGCTGATCGGCCGGAATTTGCCACGCGATGTGGCCCGACTCTTCACTGATGGTCATGCCGGGCGGGGCCGCTTCCAACTGGTAGGTCAGACGGTCACCGTCGGGATCCTCGGCTCGCACTGGATACTCAAAATGATCCGGAGCACCGGGTGCTGGAGGAGCCGACACAATCTTAGGGGCACTATTACCTAGAACGAGCGGGTCGGATCGCATGGAACCGCCGGATACGGCAGGATCATGTGCCGTCACTTCGACTACAATCTGATCGCGCGAGGCAAGCCCGGTCGTATCAAGAAACGGCTCATCCCCTTCTTTGATCATGGCATTGTTGCGGAACCATTTATAGGTCAAATCCACCCGATCATGGTCAGGATCGTTGGCTTCCACCTGCGCTTCGATCTTCTCCCCTGGCCGAGCGGTCTGAGGCGTGAGCGAGACAGCCGTTACTTTCGGAGACGTATTCCCGACCACCACGCGCTTAGTCCGAAAGGCCTGGCCCTTGTGCGTACCATCCGTAGGGATAATTTCCACCATGACCGTTTGGCCACGTCTCAACAGTTCAGCCGGGAGAGTTGCGCTGGTTTGTTTAGGAAGAGGGGCGTCATTCACATACCATTGGTACTGAAACGAGACCGCCTCCCGTTCAGGATCTTCAGCATCGACCTGAACCGCCACAGGCCCAGTCAATGGAATGGGATCGTTGAGGATCTTGGCTGCCTTGATGACAGGAGGTTGATTCCCCTTTGCAGGAGCGGAACCGCCTGGAGCGCTGGGAGAAGATCCGTCTGTACAGGAGACACTGAGGACTAACGCCGACATACCCACGATGAGGGGGGAAAATTGGTTGGCACCTGAGAAGAACATCCGCACGTTGCTCACTTGTCTTGAGGCCAGCTCGTATCAATCACACAGGTCGTGGCGCGGATCGCCCGCCGCCACGACCTGCTCGTGAGAACCTTTTGATTCACCAGACAACTCTAATCGCGCTGATGCACCCAGCTGACGAACCTACTATAGAAGTCGCCTCTGCTGGTATTTACGGTCGTTACATTGCTATTACTCATCTGCGACCCCACGGTTCCTCCCTCATACCCCACGTGGACTGAGAGGGCCGAGGCCATTCCGACCCCGAGCGAGACTTTCGCCGTCACGTTGGTATTGCTGCCGGAGGTCGTGGTTCCGATCACCGGTGAAGTGGACGCGGTTCCAGTCTTGTAGAAGAGCGCGTAGAGGAAGCTGGTCCCATCCGAGCCGCAGAAATCGGCCGTCGGAGCGAACGTCGGCATATATATCGTTCCCCCGAACAGGGTTGGATTCACGACCGACCGCTCCGCCGAGTAGGCGGTCGTAATGCCTCCGTTTGTGATGGAAAATGGCCCAGACAAGGTGACGCGCCAGCCATCTTTCGAGGCGACCAACCCGATCATGGAGGATGTCCCGGTCCCGCTGAAGGTGGTGACGCCGGGATTGGTCGGATCGGTCACTTGATTGGTCGAGCCGCTGCAGACGATGCAGACCACCGCGTTCGTCGCATCGACAAGATTGTTCGTCCAACAACCAGTCACGCTGACTTCGCCGCCGGGACAAGTTCCATTCACCACCGAATCTTTCATCCCGAAGAGCCTCTGAATGTTGTTATCGACCTTGTCGGAATTTCCGATATACCGACCTGTTCCAAAAAAGACCCATACCTGATTGCTGTCGTCGAGGGTCCAGGTCGGAGCAGCCGTCACCGGCCCCATCTCAAGAGTCCCTAACACAGGGTCGTTGAAGGTATCGATCAGTTCGGTCGGCACACGAGTGCCCGCTCCACCCGAAATCCCCCAGCTTGTCGGCAAGCAGGGAGCTGAAGCGCATCGCATCGTAAGACGGTACATCTTCCCTCTCCATGGGAGTGACCCGTCGTGAACGGTGCGCCCAGCGTAGATGACGTCAGTTCGAAAATCGAGGTCCTTATCCGCCGAAATCAACGGACCCATGAATGATCGCAAGCTTCCAGTAACCATCCGCGTGACGTTCACGTTGGCCAAACCAGGCCCCGCGGCCAAATCTACGGCGTAAAAAGCGCCGACTTGCAGCGTACCTGTGATAGGAAGATCCGCCTGATAGCTATTGGGACCGGACCCGAACACCGCATACCATTTCTCATTCACTTGGCTCGTTATGGCATCGCCATTCGGGTTGGCACGGACGACCGTCGGAGAGCTCGTCGTCAGACCCAGAGTGACATCGGAGAATGTCCATAAGAGTTTCGGATTTACTTCGGGATTGGTAATGTCGAGCACGAAGAACGCGCTAAAGAAGGTGCGAGGCACCCCGCCGATGAAGGTCGTCATGGGAGGCGCCCCCGACCCCACGACGCAATTCCCACAGCTGCCGCCCATACGGAATCCGCCGATCAGAATCGTGCCCCATCCGCCCGGGTGATCGGCATCCGGCGTGAAAATTCGGGCATCCGCAATCGTCGGTTTCAGATCGACGTAATATACGTGTGTATAGTCGGTCCTCGCCAGCCACTGCAGTTGAGGCAGCAACTGTTGTGGAACGAATCCCCAGAGCTCGGCGCCTAGATTTGGCCCGCTCGAATTATCCGTGGGATTCTTGGTGAACCAACCATGTTCGACGGTTCCAGGCGTCGTAGGATCGTCTCCTTTGTGATAGAACCCGCCGTTAAAGGCATGGAGCATGCCGTCATTCGCTCCAATGTACATCACCTGCCGCCGGTTGCGATACTGTTGATAGAACGCATTGTAGGTCGCATCGCCATATAACAGGTCGAATCGAGCTTTTGGGCTAGCGACAACAGTTGGCGTCGAATGAATCGAGTCACCCAGCTTCCAGACCTTGAAGGTCCCGCTACCGACCGGCACCTCCAACATCCTGGTCCGCAGGCCGGGCACCTCATCGCCCCTAATGAAGTTGATGAGATTCATGGCGTTACTGCTGCCTGAGCATGCATCGCCTGCATAGCGTAGGTAATCTCTCAGCGCCGCACAGTTAGCCGTGCTGAAATCTATCTGCTCAGCCGGATCGACCAGTCCATTATAATTCGGGTCGACCCAGGTCAAAATCTTGCGCGATGTAGAAGCTGTATTGGCAAGTTGCGCGCCTGCCTCCCACATCGGCTTGATGCTCTTGAGGTCGGCGCCGAGCACGGTCGGCGTCGTACTATCGGCGATGCCGTCACCGTTGAGGTCGGCAAACTTATCGACCAAGACCTTTTTATAGGTTGGACTGAGCGGATCATTGTCGAATCTCGTCGTGACAATCAGATCGTTCTTGTAGTCGAGCGCCCCATCGTTCACGGTATCTTCCCGGAAGTTTCCGAAGCCATCGACGAACAGGCCGTTGGCATAGCCGGTCCACTTGATGTTTGCCCCGCCCTGGCCGATGTCGCTGGTAAAGAAATAGGCCTGATAAATCGACCCTTCACCAGTCGAGGACGATGACAGCACTGAGACCGATGTTCCCGACGCGCTCTTCCGCAAGATCGCCGTGATAGTTGCCATCAGCCGATCTTGCAGATCGTCCACGTTGGAAGACTCGAAGTAGTTATCCGGAATTCCGTCAGTTCCCGGCGCACCGGTGGCGTTGATGATCTTGTCCCACTCCGCTTGCAGATCGGGAAGATTGTTGTTGTTGCTGTCCTCAAACCCACCCAACTGCGCCGCATGCATGAGCAGTTCGCGGCCGGCAATGTTCCCGAAAGCGAAAAAGGTGTAGAGGGAAATATTCTGTAACCCCTGCAAACAGTGACCGGTGAGGCCAAGCACGGCAATCGCCCCGTCCGCCGTCCCGACACAGGGCCGGAGATCGGTCGTATGGGCCCAATAGGCCACATCGTCCAGGTAATGGTTTCCGCTGCTGGCGTAATCCGTCTTGTGCTCGCCTGATGTCGCAGTTGTGGCGGGATTCGTCCCAATCAAGTAGGGAGCGGTCGTAGCCGGGTGGGCATTACAGGTCGTATTGATGGGAGCCGTCGGACTGCTCACATCCGCTCCAGTACAGTGCACCCCATGGTGTCCGTGGGCAAAGTCTTGCAGTCCAGCCGGAACGTTCGTGTCCTGTGTCGGTTCTCCGTCCGTGACGATGATGACGAACGTCTTGCAGCACGTCACTTGGGTGGAGGACGAGGCCCAGGGCGGCGTATGGTTACTCCCAAAAAAATAGGGATCTCGTCCACAAGCATTGGCAATGTATCCGGCTGGACAGACTTCCGTACCCGTGAGAGCGGATAATTCCGAAGGTCCGATCGAGCCAACGCCTGTTGCCTGGAAAGCCACACCATTGGAGTTTCCACCAGAGTATGCAATGGGATAGACGTACGATCCAGGCAAGTAGGTGGAATTGATCTGCGCAATATAGCGAACCGTCTCATAGAGAGACTCAGACAGAGGCGTCCAGGTCGAAGGGAATGACTCTCCGATCGCATCGAGGATCGCTGCCGCGTTCGTATTGAACGTTTCAACGGTCGCGCCGTTGAAGTCGATGGATTGGCGAGCACCTATACCGACCAACATGCGGGCGCCGTCGCCCGCGGGCTTGAACTCGAAGAGACCGAACCGGGCTTGCGCTCCGATCTGTTGCACGACTCCTGTTGGCTCTACCGCGGAGGACAGATGCAATTTATACTGCGTCTCAGCAAATCCATCACCATCTGTACAGGTGCTGGCTGTGTCCGCAGGTGCAGCATTGTCGTTGTCGATGCAAAATGTGCCGCCCATACCATTCACGCCGCCGCGCAATTGTATATAAATAGGATTGGGCGTTCCGGAGGTCGCCGCAGTTGGAATGCGATTTTGATACCCGTTGCCAACGCCGCTCGGGACAGTCATAACATTGTGCCCACGACTACTGACGTCAAATACTTCTTGAGCGCGGATGGTAATCTTGGGTAGTGTCCCAGTGGGTGGGCAGGTGCCATCGGGGTTGCGTGTAACAGCACAGTCTCCACCTGACATCGCCTTCTTGAGCGCATCAAACCGTCTGAAGGTAGCCCAATTCAGCAGATTCCCATCCCATTGAGTCGTGGCCGGGCAACCGGCAGATAGAGAAGCCTTGGTTGCGGCGGCATCAAAACGAGTGTTCACTGAGTCGTAGGTGTAACAGGTCAATACATCGAAAAATCCGCTGTATGTGCTCGTGGCAACAAAGTTTTGGTTCACCGGCGTGAGGCTGCCGTCGCTGTGAACGCCACACCAGGTTGGGTCGCAGGATCGGTCAGCCATGCTACCTGAGTTATCCAGCAAGAGCATGATGTTGGGCGCGACCTGGTCGCTGACGAAGGGAGGAACGGCATAATACTGGTCCATCGTCTGGGCCTGGGCCGCACCGGACCCTACAAGACAGCCCACCAATGCGAGCATGGCGGTTCCACGAAGTGCAACATTCCGGCTATTCATGGCACCCTCCCTTTTCTCCAACAATCTCGTCTTCATCTCACATCACCCTTGCATCCTTGTGGACCACTAGCGAGGCAAATACACAACCATCCGGTCGATCTTGTCGTTCTGGTCTTTTTTTAGGTGGTACTTCACCTCGGCTGTGACCACGAGTGCGCCGGTCCCGACTTCTTTGCCTGTGTCATCTTGAACAATTGCATCCGGAGTCAAGCTAAACGTCCTGCCATCGATCAGAAACGTCGTTTCATAGATGGCCGTGATTGTTCCGCTCTGGTACCCGACCGTCATGATTGGGAGCTGTTGGCCCTGATCCGCTCGGGCCGAGCCCGGAGCAAGACTGACCATCATTCCAATTCCCACTGCCAGCACGAGCACCGCCGCTCGAGGGTTCCAATTGTTCTTTTCCTCATGGGTGATCATTTAGCCTGGTCTCCTCTTGCTTGCTGTCACTATCAAGATCGGGACTACAGGAAACGTTGCATGCAGCTCTCACCATCTTTGAGACACTGATACTCTGCCGTGACATGGCTCGTCGATCCGGTAGCCGCATTCACCGCTTGGCAGTCAATCCTGAAAAACACGTCCACTGGGGCACTTTGTGCGTCTGCCTGCGTTGACTGCGAACCGGCACGAACTTTTACGTACTGTTTGTCTATATCGCCGTTCACCGTGTAGTTATTGACGTTCATGGTGATGTTCGGCGCCGCACCGGCTCCCCAGGCAACATCCGGATTGTTTGCAAGAAAACTGATCTCCTGTCCCAAAAAAAGGGCGTTGCCGGCTGGGACTGGTCCGTTCGGAGCGACCAGCGAAGGCGACACTTTTCCGTCGTCGATCGAATCCTTAAGAACTTTGACTCCCATGCCTACGCAGGACTCGGCCGCATCGGTCCCCTCTTCCACCATGCGCATGGCACCGGCCATCGAATTTTCTATGCCGGTCATGGTCAGCGCCGCCACTCCCAACGCCCCGACCATGAGCATCACCATCATGACCATCATTAACGATACGCCACGCTCGTCGCAGCCGACACATACGAGGTTACTGGACCGGCAATATGGCTTCGTCATGGTTAATACCTCTGATTTCTAAGTTCGACCGTGCGCGTCAGAACCCGTCTCCGGAACTGCATGTAGGATTGCTGTTGCGCCGGCGTGCTGTTGTCGCCGAGGGCAAACACGCCATTGGTGTGATTGTGATCGCTGATGACCGGAATCGGAATTTGATGCACCATCGCCTGGTTCCCTTCGCCCATTCCTTGATCAACCCTGGTCTCCCTCGCCACGATGGTGACCTGGGCCAGACGGATTTTGTTTGTCGTCATGGCGGTGCTCGGTGGGAGAAACCAGTTGATGTTCGTGAGAAAGTCCGCCTGATCGAACGAATTGGACCCATTCATGTCGTCGATGGCCCCATCCGGCACCCCTGAATTGATCGCGAGATTGCAGCCGTCGCAGGCGTAGGCCAGCTGCAGATCTTCGACCCCGTCCATGATCGGCACACAGGCATTGCCGGGATTGTTGCAGTTTGGCGGTCCGCCAACACCAGCGGGCGCTACGCCGCGGACCAGACAGGGC
>JACPZN010000141.1 GCA_016195505.1 Nitrospirota bacterium
CGACCACGTGATCCTCGCCACACACAGCAATCAAGCCCTCGCGATATTGGCCGATCCGTCGCCGACCGAGAAAGACATTCTAGGCGCCATTCATTATCAAGAAAATGAAGCGGTGCTGCATACCGACCGCTCACTCCTGCCTCGACGGAAACTGGCCTGGGCCGCCTGGAATTATCATCTCTTGCCGGCCCAGCCGGATCGTGCGGTCGTGACCTATCACATGAATCGATTGCAAACCCTGATTGCTCCTCAGGAGTTCTGCGTGACGCTGAACCATACGGAGGCGATCGATCCCGAGAAGATCTTGCGCTGCATCATTTATCACCATCCCGTCTATTCACCGGAATCTGTCGCGGCGCAGAAGAGGCACGGCGAAATCAGCGGAGTGAACCGAACGTCCTACTGCGGCGCCTACTGGGGGTTCGGGTTTCACGAGGACGGCGTGAAGAGCGCGCTGGCCGCCTGTCGGCCGTTTGGAAAGGATCTTTCGTCATGAAGAGCGGCATCTACGCAGGCCAAGTCCGGCACCGACGATTCAGTCCGGTCTTGCATGAGTTTCGGTATCGGCTCTTTATGATGTATCTGGATCTCGACGAGCTCCCCACGCTCTTCATGAAGCATTGGCTCTGGTCTGTCGATAGGGGGAATCTGGCCTCATTCAAACGCACAGACCATGTCGGCGATCCGGCGATTCCCTTGGATCAGTCCATTCGCCAGCTGGTGGAGATGCGCACAGGCCACCGACCGACCGGGCCGGTCAGGCTTCTCACCCACCTCCGCTATTTCGGCTACGTCTTTAACCCCGTCAGTTTCTATTTTTGCTACGACCACTCAGATCGCCATGTCGAGACGATTGTGGCGGAAATTACGAATACGCCTTGGGGCGAGCGCCATTGCTATGTATTGGGCCCGAACGACAATCTGGCCGAGGGCACGCGCAAACGGTATCACCTGGACAAAGTGTTTCATATCTCGCCCTTCATCGACATGGACGTAGCCTACGATTGGCGCTTCTCGGAGCCGACATCGCAGCTGGCAATCCATATGGAAAATCTGCGCGAAGGCCGGGCGTTCTTCGATGCTACGATGTCGCTGCGGCGGAAGGAAATCTCCAGCGCGACACTTGCGCAGGTGCTTGTACAGTATCCCCTGATGACGGCGAAAGTGGTGGGGGCCATCCACTGGCAGGCGTTGAAACTCTGGGCAAAGGGCGTCCCCTTGTACGCCCATCCCAAGAAACGAAAGGAGCCGTCGTCCGTCGCGACGAGGCATTTACCCCTATGAACGACACACCGATTCCGTCTGGTGTTACGCTCGAGCGTTCATCGGGTCTTACCGAGGTTTCTTCGGCTCATGCGACATGGCTCAACCGCCTCATCAAGCGCGCGGTCTTGTCTCGCTTGACCAGACTTCAACATGGCATGGTGACCATCGTGGAAGGGACGGAGCGCCAGACATTCGGTCGAGTGACATCGCACTGTCAGTTGCAGGTGACGGTGACGATTCACGATCCCCTTAGCTACGTCTATATAGCGCTAGGCGGGACGATCGGTGTCGGTGATGCCTATCGGTGGGGCCTGTGGAGCTGCAACGATCTCACGACGCTGGTACGAATCTCCGTCATCAATCGTGACCTGCTTGATGTGGTGGAAGGTGGCCTGGCGGTTATTGCGAAACCTTTGCTCAAGACGATTCACTGGCTGAATCGAAACACGAAAGCCGGCAGCCGGAAGAACATTGCGGCCCATTACGATCTGGGCAACGAGTTCTTTCGCCTCATGCTCGACGAGACGATGATGTATTCCTGCGCCTACTTCGAACGCCCGGATGCCACGATGGCCGAAGCGTCTCGCGCCAAGAACGATCGCATCTGCCGAAAGCTGCAGCTGTCATCGAGTGACCATCTCCTTGAAATCGGGACCGGCTGGGGCGGCTTCGCCATTCACGCCGCCTCCAACTATGGCTGCCACGTAACCACGACGACGATTTCACAACAACAGTACAAGC
>JACPZN010000142.1 GCA_016195505.1 Nitrospirota bacterium
AGGTACGCGAAGCCGAATAAAAAGGCTATGGTCGTGGGAAGCTTACTGGTGCGAGTATCCGGCGCGATACAAGCTGCATATGCCCAGCTAGGCCGGTATCGAAAGAGTACAGCTGTGCGCCTCTCGCTAACCCTTCTTCTCTTCCGCTGCAGCCAGGATCGGTTGGAAGGTGGGATCGGCGTCGAGCACGGCCTTCAGCAGTTCGCTGTGGAGGAAGTAGCGCCACACCTCGTCGTTTTTCCCCGGCACTTCGTCGAACCATCGCTTCGCTTCGGTCAGATGCTGCAGCATCTTCGCCTTATCCCCGTAATTCGGCATGAAGATCATGCTGTAAGCCATGGTATATTCCGCGAGAAACTTGTCGAGCGGCAGCTCGGCTGTGGCCGATGAGGCTTCGGCATCGGCATAGGCCCGTAGACTGTCCGGGTCATGGAGAATCCGATTCCAGGCGACTTTGTTGATGCGAGACCATGCCAGTTGAAGGAGCGCCTCAGCTCTGGGAGTTTTCCGGTTTTCCGGGATGTCTTTGACCAGCGCTTCGAAGGTCTCGATCATCGGAAGTTGATCATTGTTCCATCGGTAGGCCATACCGAGGCGGAAACGGCTGTCCAGCTGTTCGGGATGGGTCTTGGCGAGCGTCTCCAGGGCCGGCAAGATCCGGTACAGAAAGTCCGCAGGCGTCGGTTGCGAAAATCCACCCATCTCCATCGCGTTCGAGAGGTCGAGGCGAGCCGCTCCCGCATAGATGTTCCAGTAGAACTCGTTGACGGTCAGGGAGAGAGCCGGATCTTTCACGATCAGTTTGTGTCCGTTGGCGGCTTCCCGGAGCAGCACCGCATAGAGATTTCTGGTCAAAACCATCAGGGCGTCGACTTGGTTCGGGTCGATGATCAAGATGCGGTTGAGCAGCGCGACTCGATCGCGTAAGTCGGGAAAGGTCGCGGCTCGTGCCGCGGCAGCCGTGAGCGTACCGGGTTGATCATCCGGCCCCCACCACACCAGCGAATCGGGAAGAGCCCGGCTCGTTTCCGTGGTGAACGGAATCTTGTCGGCTACCATACCCGGCGTCTCCGGCTCGGTCTTCACTGGTTGATGAAAGACCGCGGCATTGCCCAGGAAACCGTGCTTTTTGAGTCCTGTGAAGACCACCCATTGGGTGATGATGGATTTCACCGCACGCCGTGCGCGCTTGATCGTGTTCGTCCATTGCACCGTGCCGGGCGCATAGGTGATAGGCGAGGTCAGCGGATCTTGATAGTGCACGGTCACATCGACCAGCGTAGTCGGGACGCCGATCACCTTACCGTTCGGCTTCAACCGGAATGATCCGTCTGGGATCGTGCGGCTGTTCGTGACGGTCAGTCGCAGGCCGCTTCCCGGAGGAGAAATCCCGATCGCATCCATGACGAATGCAGAGGCTGGGGTGCGAGACAGATCGTCTCCGTAGAACACGAGCGGGCCTGTACTGGGCCAGAGGACCTCCATGCCGATGTCCGTCCGCTTCAAGGCCGGCGCGTGCCCGGCTGTCAGTTCTTGCCAACAAGCCTCGTACGATGGGTCGGTCGCCCCAGGATAGGCCTTGAGACCGGCCGACGAGGCCGTCACAAGTCGGTACTGGCAGGCAAAGTCCAATTGCCCGACAGTCACTCGGTCGCCTTTGGCGATCGCGTCGGCGTATCGCAGGGCGGTCTCTACAGCGAGCCGATTGGAGACGGTGCCTTCTTTTGATTTCTTGGAGGAAGCGGCGACGGCGGGATCTGCCAATATGGTCACAAGTGTCGTGAGCATTCCCCCGAGGAATAAATTTGTCATGAATCGTCCGGTGCCAGTCATAATCATCGTCTGTAGAAGCCTCAACGACAGAGAGGCCAATACTCTAACATGACGTTCTAGGGATCTTGTAGGGACAGGAGCGGGCATCTCTGACTGTCATTCCACCACGATCACGGCCTTCATCTCATGCCCTGGCATGTCGCAGAGGTAGCGATACTCGTCGGGCTTGGTCGGTGTGAAGTGAAACTCCGCGGTGCCGTC
>JACPZN010000103.1 GCA_016195505.1 Nitrospirota bacterium
ACGGGCCGATGAAGCTGCACAAGGATCAAGCCCGTGAATTGGAAGAGCGCCGCGCAAAACTCTACTATTTCCCTGCGACGAAGATCTCTTTGGAAGTGGCAGGAATGGATTTGGCGACCAACATGGCGTTGATGGGGTGTATCGGAGCGATCACGGGATTGACGACCGTCGACGCGTTAGAGCAGGCCGTGAAGGATCGGTTCCTTGGAAAAGGGTTCGTTGTATCCGGCGGGACCGCGGCGTTGGACAGTGTCGTCGAGAGAAAGTTCAAGAAGAAGCAGGAGTTAATCGATAAGAATGTGGCCGTCATTCGGGCCGGATGGAATTATGCCGTGGATCACGGATGGGCTGCGCCGAATGTGACACGCTCAGAAGCGCCAGCAGCAGCGGCTGCCACGGCGTAATTCGCACGAGCAGAAGGAGTCCCATGTATCTTGTCGCCGATATCAGCGTTGAAATCTGTGCCGAAAAGAGCTGTAAGCTGTGCACGCAGTACTGTCCGGAAGCCAACACCATTTTGTACAGCGAAGAAATGGGAAGGGAACAGGGGCACAAGTATGGGACCGCCTATGTCGCAGTGGATCGGTGCAAGGGCTGCGCGCAATGTGTGTGGGTCTGCGACAACATGGCGAAGAACAATGCCATTAAGATGATCATGATCGATCAATTGCCGAAGGCGGCGTTGACGGACAATATCACCTACGGCGAGAAGAGTACCACAGCGGTTCTGGCGAGCCCGGTCGTCGGATAGGCCTTGGAAAGGGGAACGGGCGTGGGAACAACGCAAGATACGAGAGAGCGGATTATCGTCCCAGGGCCGGCGGGATTCCATCCGCCCTCGGCCGCACAGTTAGGCGTGTCGCTGCCTGATCCAGGGCAGGGGCTCTTTTATGGGTTGCTCGAACCGAATGAAGAAAAAGTCATCGAAGAGATGGCGCGGAAGATGCTCACCAGCCCGAACGCCACGATCTTCCCAGGACCCTTGCTCTTGTGGGCTTGGAATGATCACGCGGTGGAAAAGGCGAAGGCCACGCTCGAGATCGCCGCGCAGATTCCAGAGGTGATGATCATCCCGATGCCCGATTACCGGCCGAAGTATCCGAAGATCGACCCGGAAGAAGTGATCAACCCCAACCACCCGAATCTGACGATCTGGGGCAACAAGATCGAAGCCTGTATTTTCATCGGCGTCCATTGCCACTATGCGAATTTGACGCTCAAGATGATACGGGCCGGAACGAATTGCTGCACCATGGCGGTCTGTGCGGAACAGGGCCATGAAGACGCGATGTTGACGATCCGTGACTCCGATACGGCGAAGATCAAGCGGGTGGCGCGAATCTTCAAGCGCGTCCGTGAAGAAATGGGCATTAAATTGCCGGAGAACGGCGAAAACGTGCGCTTCACCGGCACGCAGTCGAGAGTGCACGGAGGGAAGACCCATACCAATCCCATGACGTTCGCTCCGTCGCCGGATGGCACGAGCGCCGCCGCCATGTTTGGCCACACTGCAGAGCAGATGAAGCGAGAGGGATAAGGCTGAGCAACGCAGCTGACCCATACCAAGAGGTGTATCCATGAGCGAAGCCCTGGAAGCCCAACAAAAGACCAATCCACAGGGTGACCCGATCACCAGCGTCGCCGTGCCCAAGTCGGACGGGAAGAAAGATCCCCATGGCGAGGCGAAAAGACAGAGAATCGTGACCGAAGGGTACGTAAAAGAGTACTATCGTGGTGAAGAAGAAGTCGGCGTCATGGCAGCCATTGCAGGCGGCTCCCGAGCCGGTGTCCGCTGCTTCACTGCGACCGCCGGTCCCGGCACGCTCAGGGGTCTTGAAGGCATTGTGTCATGGCCCGGGCATCGGCTGCCCATTGTCGCCATGTTTACCTGCCGTGTAGTAAATGCTCCGTTGGCCATTCAGCCGGACAACATCGAAATCGCCTATCTGATTAACAGCGGCATGGTCGTGTTCCACGCCGAGAACCAACAGGACATGTTCGACTTCATCATGGCTGGGTTCACGATCAGTGAGAAGAACGACGTAACTCTGCCTGTCGGTGTCTGCTGCGACGGATTCTTTGTCACGCACGCGCGTGGCTATGTGCGTATGCAGGATCGAGGGGTCAAGCTGCCGCCGCGCGACGCTTGGCGTGGCGCTGTTCCTGTACTCGATGCGGAGAATCCTCCCGCTCGGTTGTCGCGCGACGCCCCAGTCCAGAAGTCGAACTTCATGGCTTACAACATCCATGCGGTCTGGCAGCAGGAAGTCTGGGCGGCGGTCGAACGGTCGCGTAAATACATCGATCGCTTTATGGGCGGCCTGCTCACGTCTGAGAATGTGGACGATGCCGAGGCAGTCATTATTGCTTCGGGCAGCGCCGCCGCTCAATCACGTGAAGCCGTTCGGCTTTGCGCAGAAAAGGGTATTAAGATCGGCTTGATCAAGATCCGCTCGCTGCGCCCGTTTCCCACGAAAGAACTGCGCCAACTGTGCGGAAAGGCCAAGCTCATCGTTGTTCCGGAGTTTAATTATGTCGGATGGCTGGCCAAAGAAGTCGCCACGGCGATTTACGGCTACTCGAAAGCCAAGATCATCGGCGGGCCACGCGTCTATGGCGGGCAGTCGATGCCGGTGGAATTGATCGTGGATGAAGTCGAATCCGGGCTTACTGGAAAGAAATCCACGAACGTTGCCATGTCGTCGATCATGGGTGGTACGGTCAATCAAGACGAAGTGGCCCACTTCATGCGCAGCATCTAACGACGCTACGAGGCTAAAACAAAGAGCCCGATCCTGAAAAGGATCGGGCTCTTTGTTTTTGTCCAGCCTTCAGCTGTCAGTCTTCAGCGGCGAAGATCTGAAAGCTGATCGCTAACGGCTACCCCTGAAGCTCGTCTTGTACCATCTCCTCACTGGCCGGCATTCCATGAGCGACATATTTGGCATACGACAAGTAAATCATGGCGCTGTCGCGCATCGCTTTGTAGCCATGGGTCATGCGGACAAGCTTATCTGATTCCGGCCCCTCAGAACGTTGAAGCGTCGTCACTTGCTCTTGGAGCATCAGCGTAAACCGTTCCATCGCCTGCTCGACTTCACGATAGGACTGTAGAATAGCGTCTGTCATGGTTGTCCTCCTCCGCCAGACCAGCATACACTAGGCCATGGGGCCCTTCAACCAACCCGGAGTCCAAAGAGATTCAGCTCTTTTGGAGAAGACTGTGGCGCAGGCGGTGGCCCGAGACCATGGGATCTCCGGCCCGCGCCTGCATAAGGCTATTCGAGAACTTTCTCAACTCTTTACCCGGGAGAGACACGCGTTGCCGGCGGACTATCTGGAGGTCCCTGGATTCGCCGGCGCCTATCTGTCCTATTTTCTTCCGGTCAATGCCGCCAAGATTCAGGTGTTGCTCGACGAATTGCCGATTCAGACGGATCGTGCCGGAAGATCCGAGAACCCCTTTACGGTGCTCGATCTCGGAAGCGGCCCTGGGACTGCGGCGCTCGCTGTACTCGATTGGATGGTGCAAAGGTTCGGGAAGAATGCGCCGCTCGGACTGTTATCAGCGGATCGGTCAAAAGCGGCGCTCAACGACTCGGCGCGTCTCTGGGAGAGCTATTGCCGTGAAGCCGGTGCCGGACAAGCTGTGCTGAAAACTCACCGTGGCGATCTCGAAGCACTTCCACGCGGTGGTCTGGAGAAAGTCATCCAGGCCGGCGCGCCCTACGATCTCATCGTCATCGCCAACTGTTTGAACGAACTCTTTTGCGTCTGGGCCGACCCTGTCTCTCGCCGGGTCGAACTGGTTGACACACTCCTGCCATTGCTGCAGCCCCATGGCTCGATCATGATTATCGAGCCGGCCTTGCGACCGATTTCCCGCGATCTGCATCGAGTGCGTGATCAGCTTGTCCTGTCAAAACGCTGCACGGTGTATAGTCCCTGCCTGCACGAGCAGGCCTGTCCCGCCTTGGTACGTGAAGATGATTGGTGCCATGAGGAGCGGCCATGGACACCCCCAGCCGCGATTCAGGTGATCGACCGTGAAGTAGGATTCATCAAAGACGCGCTCAAGTTTTCGTATCTGCTGCTGCGCAAAGATGAGCGGACGATCATCAAACGGCAGCCAGATGTTTATCGTGTTGTGAGCGAGCTGCGGGAATTCAAGGGTGAGAAACGGGCCTGGCTCTGTAATGAACTGGGCCGGCCTGAAGTGGGGCGGCAGGACCGGCTACGGTCTGAATCGAATGCCGCATTCGATGGCTGGCACAGGGGAGCGATCGTGCAGATCGAGCGGATCGTCCGCAAGGAACGCGACGGGAAAGTCTCGCCAGTTGGAAGGATTGAGAGTGATGCGGCTGTGGAGATCGTTCGTCCCGTCTGAACTTCGCCAATCAGGACAAAGGAAGCGTGCGTCCTCTCGCTTCAGCGCCTCCCGCGGAACCCCTTCCACGGCGCTCCGAAGCGGAAGCCTTCTGGAATTCTTTCAGCCGTGATCTGACGATCACTGTGCCTCAGTCAGTTCCAGCCTTCCTTCTTCAGACGCTGGGCGGGACCCGCCGCTTCGGCGCAAGTCGCTCGATGCCGCACCCTTCTTTATAGAGTATGGAACCGGGACCGGTCGCTCATAGACCGGTCCCGGTTCTCGGAATTGAAGCCATAATATGGCTAGGGTTCTGGATCCGTGCAGGGGGAAGCATTGACAAGTACCTAAGCACGCGCAAGAATCCTTCCGAGTTTGCACCGGAGCTAGCGCTAATGGAAATGGTTTCGATTAAAGCGGTTGCCACTGAGCTTGGGGTCAACAAAGACTACGCTTTGCGCCTCACAAAGAAACGCGCTACACAACTCGACGTCAAGCTTCACGATGGAAAACGCAATACGCTGTCTCTGTCGAGAGAGGATGCAGACCGCCTGATAAACAGCTACAGACCTCGCGCCTCGACTGCTACAGCTACCAATGATGTTGGGAGATTCACTGGCTTTGGGTATTTCTACATCATTCAGCTGCACCCGGAAGACCTCCCTAACCGCCTTAAGAAGGGTTACACAGACAACCGCGATGTGCGGCAATCAGACCATCGAACAAACGCTCCGACATTGAAGCTCCTGAAATCATGGCCTTGTAAGCGAACATGGGAAGAAGCGGCCAAGGCAAGTATAACGAGAGAAGGTTGTCGGCGCTTTGGTGGGGAGAGGTCGGAAGTTTTTGACGGCGATATCGAAGGATTTATTCAGCGGGCTGAGGCGTTCTTCGACCTAATGCCGACTCGGTAGTTAAATCGAGGCAATAATAAAGGGCAGGAGTCTTTTCCTGAGGCGCTTCTTGCTAGAGGCTTCAACGACATCGCACTAGTAAGGCTGCATTTCTGGTTAAGGCGAAAAGGCCATAAGCGACTCGTCGCCGACCACTCTCTTTTTGAACAGAGCTGACCGGTTCTGCATCGCGAATCGCATAGGCAGGGGCGCCGGCAGTTGAAAGCAGTGGGGGCGTCAGAAACTTTTGGGGTTTGAAGGCTGATCAAAAAGATCAGCCAACGAGGCCGCAGGGAGCTT
>JACPZN010000104.1 GCA_016195505.1 Nitrospirota bacterium
ATGCCTCCCGTCCTGGCGCCAAATCAAGCCAAATCGTGGCATCGCCCTTTGTCGTGATCACATCGCGCAAGCAGGCCGACACCGCATAGATCACGCCGCCCTCCACCCCCGTTTCAGTGATCACGAATTCACCCTGCCGGCGAAGCACCACATCATCGACGGACTTCGCGACGACCCCAACTGTCTTGACAGGATATCCGGCAAACTTCGTGCGGAAGTGATCTGTCCAGAATACATTAAATCCACAATTCGCTGGCTGGAGCGGTGCGATTGGCACCTTGCGCCCGGCAAGGATCGGTACCCATGCGGCATCGGAACCGAGTTTCGGCCAACTCCCACCGCCCAGCGCCAATACCACAGCATCAGCCTGTACCGAGCGCATTCCCTGAGACATTGAGAAGCGAAGCGCTCCCCGTTCATCCCAGCCGTTCCATCGATGACGAACATGGAATTGCACTCCGGCTTTCCGCAAACGACGCAACCACGCGCGCAGTAGCGGAGCAGCTTTCATGTCCGCAGGAAAAACTCGACGGGATGTCCCTATAAACGTCTCAACACCGAGTCCCGACGCCCATTCGCGGATCGTTTCGGGCCCGAACGATGTGATGATCGGAGTCAATTGTGATTGGCGAGGGCCATAGCGCGAGAGAAAAGACTCCAGGGGCTCCGAGTGTGTGAGATTCAAACCGCCCTTGCCCGCCAGCAGAAATTTTCGACCCACTGATGGCATCGCATCGTACACATCGACGGCTGCTCCGGGTTCGTTCGCCGCTTCAGCAGCCATGAGCCCAGCCGGTCCACCACCGATGATTGCGACCTTCATGCTCTGAGCCAAGGGACAATCGGCAAGCAGGATACGTCCAAGCACACCACCTCGTAACCCTACGTAGAGGCTTACACGCAGGTTATGCGTCAATCCACGAGCCTTGCCATGTATGGCTTTAAATACGCCATCACACCAAGTCCGATCCACTTGCAAGGCTCAGCACAAATATGTCCTAGGTTCGTCCCTATTTATTGGCGTAATTCGCATGATCTCGCACCTGGTCCATATTTTGCTTTATTTCACATGCGCGCTATGCACCTAACATCACTGCACCACAAGATGGTGCGACCGAGGGCCTGAAGCCCCGAACCGGAGTTAGGACTCCCACCTCGTTCTTACGAACAGGCGGTCCCTCTTCCATCCGCCCGGACAGGGACTTGACTTAATTTGATTGCGCGATGTCTTCTTCAGGGATAGTATTAAAAGTGCCTGACGTTACGAGCAAAGTGACGGTACTATTCCTCGCGCTTCCTCATAACTTCTACGGCGTTCATGTATCCAAACACAAGGGCCTAAGCTACTCGCGCTCACACTCAATGGATAGTGCATTATCGTGGAAAACCCTATGCGAATTGTCATGCCGGGATCGTTTGCCTTGACAGTAGCTGCCCATACGGCAGGTACGCAGCAGGGCTGAATCAGCCGGACCAGATTGAGCAACGCCGCAGGCGAATTGAGCGCGCTCTGAGAACCCGCATCAGTTCCGAAGAAATGGCGGCACGCAGCTTGGGGCTTCCCTGGACGGAACTAAACGAGCAAGAACAACACGAGTTTGTCGACCTCTTTATTCAGTTCCTGTCCAAGTCCCTCGCCGCCTGGAAATTTGAACGAGGTCCGTTCGGCGAGAGCATGGTCGAATATTCCGACGAGATGGTGACCTATCTGTCGGAACAGCAAGAAAAAGGCTTCTCGGAGGTCAAGACGAGAATACGGAGCCAGAAGGCAGAGACCCTCTTAGACTTCCGGTTGGTAAAGCTCTCTGGTGATTGGCGCGTCTACGATATCGTTATCGATAAAGTGAGCCTGGCCGGCAACTACCGCGCACAGTTCAAGAGCATTACCCGTTACTTTTCTTATGCGGGACTGGAAAACAAGATTCACAAGCTCTTGCCCATTCTGAAGTTGTTCGAACAACTGGTGCCCCGATAACCATTCAAACCAGTACATCGAGTACCCTCTACAAATATCCTTCCAATTCTTACCTTCGGCATACTCATCGATACGAGACCTACGCCTAAGAATCCGCAGAGCTAATCCTACCGATCC
>JACPZN010000105.1 GCA_016195505.1 Nitrospirota bacterium
GAGGTGAAGCAATGGAAGTGGGGCCGTAAGACGTAGAACGGCAGCTGTGTGCCCACTCGATGGGAGAAAGAGGAGGGCTCATGTGGAATCAGAAGGTCTTGGCTCTGTCTTGCCTGGGAGCGCTCATCGCTCTTCCGGTTGCCTGGGCGGAAGGGCCCGCTGACAAAAGGGAAGGCGATGGACGGCACCATGTCGTCATGCATCTGAACTCCGGTGATGAGAAAGTGCAGCGGGGGGCATTGAACAACATCCGCCATCTCTACCAGGAACTGGGGCGTGAGAAGCTTCAGCTTGAGCTGGTGGTACATGGTACCGGTCTCTCGCTGTTCACAAGAAACGCGACCACTCTCGGATCGGAACTGGCTCAATTGAAAGCAGAGTACAGCGTCGCGTACACGGCCTGTTCGAACACAATGAAGGCGATGAAGATAACCCGAGATGATTTGGTCAGTGAAGTGGGCGACACGGTGCCGGCGATGCTCCGGCTGATAGAGCGGCAAGAACAAGGCTGGGCGTACATTAAACCGTAACGAAGAGCTTATGGCTAATAGCTGATAGCACAAACCTAGGAGGCGGCATGGACGTTCGTGGCAAGGTGTACATGTATCACACAACGGTGAAATGGACGGAGCAGCGCAAGGGAAGGATCGCCTGCGCAGGAAAGCCCGATGTGCAGGTGGCGACGCCGCCGGAGTTCAAAGGCCATGAAGGGATCTGGTCGCCGGAGGATTTGTTTGTGGCATCTGCTAACGTTTGTTTGATGACGACGTTCTTGGCGGTGGCGGAGCGAGCCGGTCTTGCTTTCTCCTCCTATGAGAGCTCGGCTGAAGGACGGCTGGAGATAGTGGAGGGAAAGTTTCAGTTCACCGCGATCACGATCAAACCCACCATCACGCTGAAGGCAGTCGCTGATGCAGCCAAAGCGAAGGAGCTGATCGAAAAAGCTGAGGCCAATTGCCTGATTTCCAACTCGATGAAAGCCAGCGTGAGCTTGGAGCCGACAATCCGCTAGCAGGATGCTGAAAAAAACGGCCGGCGGCGTTCTCGCATCGTTCAGAGACTCACCGTACGGCAAAGAGTACGATTCGCCTCTTCGCTTGCTGCGGCCTTGCTGGTCAGTCTTTTTGAGCATCCTTCGGGAATTTTCATCGGGAAACCCCGTCCCTTAGGGTCTTCCTGAGCTTGCAAGGACTGATTGCTGTGGCATCCTGCGCCAGTGGCACAATGAGCCCTGGGGTGTTTCTCGCCAGTCCCCTCTCATACTTTCTTGACGGCCCTTAGAGAAATCAGCTAAGCCCGCGGAGGATTGAAGAGTTTCTCATCGCCGCCTCCCTGTTGCGGTGGCACATCGCTAGCAAGGTTGATCCTTTTGTTGGGGGAGGTATACAAACCATGAGACATACTGTGATTTTCTGTAGTTTGTTGGTCAGTATGGCAGGCCTCGGATTTGGCGGCGGCGTGGGGCTAAAGGATCTCACTCGCGCGACAAAAGGGGGTGATCCGGTCAGCGGGCGAGAAATCTACGTGAACACGTGTATCCGTTGCCATGGAATCGACGGCAAAGGGGCGCAGGGGATCAAGCTCGTTCCATCGCCGGCTGACCTTAGCTCGCCTGCCGTTCAGAATCGGCTCGACGGCACGTTGTTTAGGCGCATCCATGAGGGCAAACCGAACACCGCGATGGGGGCGTGGAAATACGCACTCTCCGATGATGAGATTTGGGATGTCCTGGCCTATGTGCGGACGCTCGCAGTTGGATACAACACGCAACCGTGAGGATGAATCCAATTCCCGTGAGTGGTCTCACATGCAGTAGCAAGAAGACGGGTCAAACTCCGTGATCGAATCAGAAGGAAGTGGCAGCATGATCTGTAATGTTGGAGGAATCGAAAGACCGATACGCATTGTCGTGGGAATTTTGCTGATTGGGGTTGGAGCCCTTGCTGGTCTCCCTACTGTCTGGATGGGGATTGTGCTGACGCTGGGAGCGGTGGCGCTTGTCACTGGGACGATCGGATATTGCCCGCTTTCGACCCTGTTCGGGATCAATACCTACCAGGCCACGCCTGGCGCCAAGAAGTGAGATTCGCGATGTGCGGGCATATGATCGCAGGCATCGCAGTGGTAAGCGTGCTCTCGGTAGCGACGGGTTGCATACCGCCTCCACGTGTGGCGAGCAGCCATGAGCCCGCTGGTGGTGCAGACAGGGACTCAGGTGTGGATCCTCTGTTTGCCCCGCCTTCTCCTGAAACCATTCCTGGTGATCAGCGAGGCGATCAGATTCGTTTGGGCTACATGATCGTGGTCAATACGCAAGAGTATGGGAAGCGCTATGTCGGGAATGCACTCAACTGCACGAATTGCCACCTTGATGCGGGGCTCAATCCGAATGCTGCGTCGTTCGTCGGGATCAGCGTCCTCTATCCGGAATACCGCGCTCGTGCGGATCGGCGGATGAGCCTCGCGGATCGGATCAACGAGTGTTTCGAGCGGAGCATGAACGGCAGAGCGCTCCCGCCTGACAGTTTGAAATTGGCGGCGGTCGTCGCCTATATCGACTGGCTCTCACAGAATGTGCCGCCGGGAAGTGCCGTACCATGGCGAGGGATTCCCCGGATTACATCGACTCGTCAGCCGGATCCCATCAACGGCAAGAACGTGTTCGCGAAGAAATGTGTTTTCTGCCATGGATCCGACGGGCAAGGGACGATGACAGCGCCACCCCTCTGGGGGCCGCGCTCGTACAACATAGCCGCGGGAATGGCGCGAGTCGGCGTCGCGGCCTCATTTATCAAAGGGAATATGCCGCGTGGCTGGGGCTGGTCCGTGACGGACGATGAAGCCTTCGACGTGTCTGCCTATGTCAACAGCCAGCCTCGGCCAGATTTTCCGGACAAAGTCTACGATTGGCCAAAAGGCGGGAAGCCGGCGGATGTACCGTATTGACATCGTATTTCGTGAAACGTGAAGCGTATCTCGCCGGGGGGCGGGAGCGAATGGCTTATGGCCGATAGCCAACAGCCCTAATGCGCAATGTTCAGTGTTCAATTGAGAATTGCTCATGGTGCATTGAACATTGTGCGGAAAGACGAAGTACGAACAACGAATCTGAGAGGCGCTGCACGAATGACCAATGACGACGACTGTGTCATTCCAATAATGCCCTGGTGGGCCAGTGGTCTGGCGATCGGTCTGGTGCTTATTCTTGCGGTCGCGTTGGTGCAGCCGATCGGGTTTTCGACGCAGTATGTGGTATTGGATGGCGTCCTGCTGCATAAAGTGCTTCCCGACGTCGACAATCAGAGTTCATACCTTGCTGCGACAGCTGGAGGCTGGACCCTGGCGACCTACGAGTTCTTTTTTGTCGTCGGCATTCCGATTGGTGCCTTTCTTGCCTCGTTCGCAACGAAGCGGTTCAGTAGGAGACTCGTGCCGTCCACGTGGGCCCATCGATTCGGATCGATGCCGGGCAGGCGACTGGTATGGTCGTTCATTGGAGGATTCATTCTCTTGTTCGGTGCCCGATTCGGCGGGGGTTGTACCTCCGGTCATATGATCAGCGGAGTTTCACAGTTGGCCGTCAGTTCCCTCATCTTTTCCGCCGCGCTCTTCGTGAGCGCGATCGTGACGGCGCGGTGGCTCTATGGCGACTGGAGGAATCAATGAAGCTGGTGCTGGGTCTGGTCCTGGGTGCGGCGTTCGGTACCGTGCTTCAGCTGTCAGGGGCATCCAGCCATACGAAGATCACCAACGCGTTGCGACTCAAGGACTTGACAATCATGAAACTCATCCTGACCGCGATCGGGGTGGGATTGATCGGGGTGCATCTGTTGGATGCATTGGGATTGGCCAACATGAAGGTCAAGGATCTGTATCTCCCGGGAATGCTTGTGGCGGGGTTGATCTTCGGTGTCGGTTTTGCCGTGACGGGCTATTGTCCTGGCACGGCGCTCGCTGCGGCAGCGGAGGGAAAGCCCGATGCCTGGGTGACGATCCTCGGCGGGTTGCTCGGTGCGTTGGTGTTTGCCTTCATGTTTCCGGACTTGGAAACATACTTGCTCTCTTTGGGCCGGTACGGGCCTATGACGATTCATGGATCGTTGGGCATACAAGGTCTCCTCCTGGCGGCTCCGTTGGGTGGGTTCTGCCTCTGGCTGGCGGCTAAACTTCCTAATCCAGGAGGCGCGCGATGAAACTCACGGCGGCCTATCATGGCGGTACTCGCTACGATATCACGAGCGGCAAGCATCGAGTCGTTACAGACCAGCCAGTCGCCGACGGTGGCCAGGATGCCGGGATGAGTCCGGTCGAACTATTTGTCGGCTCGGTGGCCAGCTGTGTGGCGTACTTTGTGGGTCAATTCTGCGCGCGGCACGACATTCCTCGAGACAGCTTGAGCGTTGATGCGGAATGGACCGTGGCCGAAGGCCCGCACCGTGTCGGCCGAATCGACATTGCAATCTATCTTTCCCATCGAATGACGCCGGAGCAGAAGGAGCGGTTATTAAAGGTTGCGCATGGGTGCACAGTCCATCAGTCGATCGCAGTCGCACCTACCGTGGCCATCAAGTTGAATCCGCACAGCCACCAGGCAGGCACTCAGCCATGAATGATGGAAGAGACGCCGTGATAGCCATTCGACGTGCCTGGTTAAAGTGGCTGCTCTATGGCCTCGGGGCTGGCTTCATCTTCAATTACCGTCATTCTCCGGCGCAGGCGGGCGAAGAGGGGCCTGTATCGAGAGAGACCGGCCCTCTCACCGCTCGAGTGATGCGGCCCTACGATGCGGAAACACCGGTGCGAGAGTTCACGTCGTACCTGACGCCCAACCATCGGTTCTTTGTACGGAGCCATTTCGGTCCGCCGCCGCCAGAGGCTGTCTCCGAGGTCCTTTGGAAACTTCAGGTGAGTGGCCTGGTCGAGCGATCGCAAGAATTCACGTTGAAAGATTTGCGGCAAATGAAAGCCGCGACGGTCACCGCGGTTGTCCAATGCAGCGGCAATGGCCGCGCCTTCCATCGCCCGAAGGTGCCTGGAGTCCAATGGGAACGGGGGGCGGTCGGCAACGCAGAATGGACCGGAGTGCGGCTGCGTGACCTGTTGGCGGAAGCCGGAGTTCGAACCGAGGCGCGCCACGTGCAGTTCCAAGGAGCGGATCGGCCCGTCGTGGCCTCTGTGCCGCTGTTTGTCAGAAGCATCCCGCTGGAGAAGGCACTCGATCCAGATACGATTCTCGCCTATGAAATGAATGGACGCCCATTGCCGCTGCTGCATGGAGCGCCGCTACGTGTGATTACGCCTGGATGGATGGCCGAATCCTGTATCAAGTGGCTGACCGATATCGTGGTGCGCAGCGGCGAGGCGAAGGGTTACTACATGGAAAAAGCCTATCGGATACCGGTTACTGCGGTCCAACCGAACTCCGGCTTGCCCGGTACCGCAATGGTTCCTGTCGAAGCGATGGTTGTGAAATCACTGATTGCGTCACCGACCGAGGGGGCGAACGTCGGGCGAGGACCGGTGACGGTCCAAGGCGTGGCTTGGGGTGGAGAGGTGTCGGTCACGAAAGTCGAACTGTCGTTCGACGGCGGCAAGACCTGGGAGGCTGCGCGTCTGGTCGGCGAGGATACGCCGTATGGTTGGCGGCAATGGCAGTTTGTCTGGAATCCAAGCGCTGTTGGTCAGGCCACCATCCTCGCACGCGCCACCGACGCGAATGGGGACCAGCAACCGGAAACCAGTCCCTGGAATCCAAGCGGGTTTCTGTGGAACGGATGGGATCGCAGGAGTGTGACGGTGACGGCATGAGGGGACCGGCTCCGCCGTCCTCGGCGGTGCCTGTCCCTGTCGGAGTCCCGTGTGAGGCGTGAACCGTGAGGCGTGAAAAGCCCATTCAAGCTCGAGCCCTCGGCCTCTGCCTGATCCTTGGTCTCATAGGGC
>JACPZN010000069.1 GCA_016195505.1 Nitrospirota bacterium
ACCGTGTCATACCCGAACGTTCGTCCGGTCAATAAAGCATTGTGGGTGCGTCGAGCCAACCTGATCATCGAGAACCCATCAGATCAGCCCCACGCATTCCGGGTGCAGGAGACCGCGCAAGTGACAGCGAACTCCATTCCTGCGACCACGATCCAAGAACTGCTGCGCGAGGTTGGTGCCAGCTCGGTCGATCTGTTGAAGTTGGACATCGAAGGCGCCGAGAAAGAACTCTTCGAGGATCAGACCAGCGCGGATTGGTTAACACGGACCCACGCACTGATCGTGGAACTGCACGACAGGTTCAAACCAGGCTGCACGGCTGCTGTCGAGCGGGCCATCGCAAACTACGATTTCCGTCGTTCACAGAGGGGAGAGAATCTTGTGTTCGTTCGGGAAACGCGGCGTCAAGCTAGTGAAGCTGACGCAGACCTCTTGTTTGGACGGAATCCGGCGTAATCAAAGTCGTCCTGAACTCACTCTGTTCTGCGATAATCCCTCCGGTTCCTGGGTCTCTCACGAAGGCCTCTCGATGGCGCCTGTCCTACAATACGACCCCAAGCTAGCCCGGATGCTGGTCCTCGACGAATTGTTTGATCTTTCGCTTTACAAAGCGCTCCGCGATGTGACGCAGCCGGATGTGCACCACACCCTTGATGAACTGATCAAGGTAGAAACATCCCATCTGGCCTTCTGGCAGAAATTCTTCGATCTCAAGCTCGACCAGCTCAATCTTGGACGACGAGTCAAACTCTCCATCATGATGCTGGTCTGCAGACTATTCGGCTCGACAGCGGTTCATCTTGTGCTCGAAGCAATCGAAGTCCACGGGGTACGAAAATACTTGGCAATCTGGCGGGAGTATCAGGGGAAACCGCTCGGGGAAGCCTTGCGTGGGATCTTGATGGATGAGTTCAAGCATGAGGATGTGCTCGTGACGGAACTGACCAATAGAAAGATCAACCCGGAAAGGATCCGGAACATTTTTCTTGGACTCAATGATGGTTTGGTAGAAATTCTCGGTGCGGTGAGCGGCTTCTTCGGTGCGTTCGGCAGCGCGACGATGGTGTTGATCGCCGCCACGACAACGGCTGTCGCCGGCGCTTTGTCGATGGGCGCCGGCGCGTTCCTGGCGCTGAATTCGGAGAAGGAAGTGAAATCGACTGAAGTAGCCAAGAAAATCTTCTTGGGCGAGGAATCGGAATCGAGCCCAATGGAGGAGCAGCCCCTAGCATCGGCGCTGGTGGTGGGTTCCGCCTATATGATGGGCGCAATCGTGCCTGTGTTGCCGGTCCTGATCGGCGCGAAGGATGCGATGTTCTCGGTCCTGACCGCGGGCCTCATGGTGATCGTCGTATCGACGGTCCTTTCGTTTCTCTCCGGCATGGATATCAGGCGGCGCATCGCGCTCAATTTGATCATCATTACCGTGGCCGTCAGCGTGAGCTACGGCATCGGCGTCGTCGCTAAGAATTTCTGGGGGATTGCCGTTTAAGTCCTACCTGGCTTGGATCATCGGAAGTTCGCGTGAACCTTCTGCTGCCTGCTGAATCCTCAGACGTTCGAGACGCGAGGATTCCAACACATTGTGGAGCATGTCATCCGCCACCTGGGTCAGCTGCGCCGCCGCATCTTTCATGTCGGCGTGCTCGACCGCACGGGATAGCGCTTCGGCTTTTGTTGCGCCCTTATTCTGGCCCATGAACGGTTTGGTGAGGAGATACAGCACGTCTCGCACCGGCATAAACCGAAAGAAGCGGCGGAGTAACTGAAAGGTCTGGGCGGGGTAATGGATGAGCTTATAGAGAAAGAGCTTCTTGAGCCCTTCCTGCCGCACGCGGTTGATTGTCTCCCCCGGCAGGCAGGTCGGATCGATTTCCGAACATTTAAAATATTTGTACCAATCCGTGGATTCCCGGACCAATCCGCGTTTCACATATTCCTGCCACAACGGCGTCCCCCGGTAAACACAGAGCCGGTTGAAGCCGAAGGTATCGAGCGGTAGCGCCGACGCGAAGTCGAAGGTTGCCCTCATATCCTCGATCGTCTCGTCCGGATTCCCCACCGTAAAGAATCCGTGCACGATCTCAATGCCGGCCTTTTTCGCGTTCTTAACGGCCGTCGTGACTTGAGCCAGTGTCTGTTCCTTCTTCAACCGATCGAGAATCTTCTGGCTGCCGCTCTCGATCCCGAACATCATGGCGCGGCAATGAGCCTTCGCCATGGCAGGGAAGAGATGTTGGGCGACCGAATCCACACGCCCCTCCATGCCCCACTGAATCGAGAGCTTTTCTTCCATGATACCGCTACAAATCGCCTCGATCCGCTTGGGCTGAAGCAAAAAATGATCGTCGACAAACGCGACGGACCCATAGCCGAGCTCTTCGAGATGTTTGAGCTCAGCGACCACATGCTGTGGACTGCGGGCTCGCCACTTCCCCTCGTTGAAGATCGGGATGTCGCAGAAGATACAGGGCCAGGGGCACCCACGAGAGGTCTGCATCGTCGTGAACCGTTCCATCGAAAGAATCACCGGTACGTCCAACGGCATCGACTCCACAAAGTCGAGCTTCAGGCTCTCACGATCCGGAAAGGGCCACTGATCCAGTTGCCGCTCCATTGGACGATTGGGATTATGGACGACCTGCCCGTCCTTCATCCACGTCAGACCTGCTACCTCTTGCGGATTCTCGAAATTTGCAAGCAGATCGAGCAGCAACTGCTCCCCGTCGCCCCGGCATACAAAATCGACTTCGGGACATTGCAACTTCACTAAGGGGGCATTCAGGCTGGCGAACACTCCGCCGAACGCGAGCTTCACTTTCTGATTGGACGCGCGAATCTTCCGTGCGAGCATCTTGGCGTAGGGGTAACTCGTGGTACTCAGAAAACTGAGGCCGACAAGTGCCGGTTGCTCTCGATTGATTTGGTCGATGATGACATCGTTGGGCGTCTCGGGATTTGAAGAGTACCACGCTACAAGGGGAGTGGCAAGGGAATAGATCTAGGAGGAGTACCTCACTTCAAAACAGAACCTTCTTCCTGCAATCCAGTTGAGCCCTACACTGAATTCGAAACTCTGACCTTCATCGATTTGAATTCTCAGGAGGGTCGGCACAAACTCCATCGAGTCTCCGAGGCTATCACCTGTATCACGAACACAGCGGGGGTGCTAAGCCATGCCTAGCACCCCCGACGATCCATTCAAGACAACAATCCTCAGCGGCCCAGCGCTTTCTTCACCGCATTACCGATCTCAGCTGGATTCTTCACCACCTTCACACCCGCCGCTTCGAGCGCCTTCATCTTTTCAGTTGCGGTACCTTTGCCGCCTGAGATGATCGCGCCGGCGTGACCCATGCGGCGACCGGGAGGCGCCGTGATGCCGGCGATGAAGCTGATGACCGGCTTCTTGACATTCTTCTTGATGAACTCAGCGGCCTTTTCTTCTGCATCGCCACCGATCTCGCCGATCATGACGATCGCCTGAGTCTCCGGGTCCTTCTCAAAGAGTGGCAGCACGTCGACGAAACCAGTCCCATTGACTGGATCGCCGCCAATACCGACGCATGTGGTTTCTCCGAGTCCTAACGTTGACAGCTGATGGACCGCTTCATAGGTGAGGGTCCCACTGCGGGACACGACCCCGACGATACCCTTCTTGTGAATGAAACCCGGCATGATGCCGATTTTAGCTTCGCCCACAGTGATCACACCGGGACAGTTGGGCCCGATCAATCGGACATCGCGGCCCCGCAACGCCCGCTTCACTTTGACCATGTCGTTGACTGGAATGCCTTCGGTGATACAGATGACTAGCTTGATGCCGGCATCGGCTGCTTCCAGAATTGCATCCGCACAAAATGGCGGCGGCACGAAGATGAGCGAGGTGTCACACTCAGTCTTCTTCACCGCATCAGCGACGGTGTTGAAGACTGGAATGCCTTCGACCTCCTGCCCGGCCTTTCCCGGCGTGACCCCTGCCACCATCTTCGTCCCATAGGCCTTGCACTGGGTCGCATGGAACGAGCCTTCCTTGCCTGTAATCCCCTGCACCACCACCCGCGTGTTCTTATTGACAAGAATGCTCAAAGCTGCACCTGTTCTATATGTGAGATTGTTTTGTGAGAAGCCGTGTCATCTTGATACCAGCTCAAGAAACTTCTCGAAATCTCTAAAGCGATGGCTACGCCTTTCCGCTCTGCTCTCTCAATGTTGTCAGAGTGAATCTTAGTATGGTGCCCGAAAAACGACTCAAAATCAGGCCCCTGTATCCAAAGGCCATCAACGTAGCTTTTTCGCAACTCAAGCAAGACGACACCCCATTTGCAACCTCGTCGCTTGTACATGCGAACAAAACCAACACTCGGCTTTTCCCACCATCCCTCATGCGATGCGAGAGGAGAAATCGCTACTTGAGCACCATCTACCTCTGCACAAAAATAGTTAGTGCTGGCGTTACCTTCTTCGAGGATATTGATGCCACTCCTCTTCTGTAAAGCTTCTGCGAAATGATTAGCATATTCGTGACTCTTGGACCGTTTCGCTGCACGGTCAGAGGATCTTTCCATGGCAATAGCTGAAAGGTTAGTTTTGAGATTCTCGCTCATTCAAGGTTCACTTCCTAGAGTAAGCCCAACCTCTCCGTCTAAATTCCTTCTTCTTACTCACTTCCCTCTCCCCACAGGAGGGCGAGGACTTCTCTCGCGGGTGGCGCCGATCTGGGCGCCCGTCCGCCCGCAGCGGGGTCCCTACACCGGGCGGGGTGCGAGGACGGACGGGCTGGTCGGCGACAGGGCCCGCTTCCTCACGCCGCCTTGCCCGTCAACTTCACAATCTTTTGCGCCGCTTCCCACAACGAACGATCCCGCCGAAGATGTTGATGAAGATGCCTTTGACGTTCGGATCTTTCAGCAGAATGCGGAAGCCGGCCGCCACCGTCTCTTTCGTCGCGCCGCCTCCGACATCCAGGAAGTTCGCCGGTTCGCTGCCCGCCATCTTGATGACGTCCATTGTCGCCATGGCAAGGCCCGCACCGTTGACCATGCAGCCGATGTTCCCGTCGAGCTTGATGTAGTTCAGATTATTTTCCCCCGCTTCGATCTCAAGCGGATCTTCTTCATTCAAATCCCGCATCTTCTGGACATCTTCGTGCTTGAAAAGTCCGTTATCGTCGAACGAGACTTTGCCGTCCAGCGCAACCAGCGTCTTTTCCTTTGTGATGATGAGCGGGTTAATTTCCACCAGCGCGGCGTGCTTCTCCATGAATAGACGATAGAGATTGCCGAGCATCTGCACGAAGGGGTTGAGAACGGCCGGCTCGATATTCTGAAGCCCCAAGGCAAAGGCCACGTTGCGCCCGTTGTGGCCTTGAAATCCGACCGCCGGGTCGATCGCTTCCTTGATGATTTTCTCCGGCGTCTTCTCCGCCACCACTTCGATCTCCATTCCACCTTCGGTGCTGGCGATAAACGTGGGCCATCCCGTATCACGATCCACGAGGATTGAGAGATACAATTCCTTCGCGATATTTGCGCCTTCTTCGATCTTCACACCGCCGGCTTTCCCGCGGCCTCCGGCGTGAATCTGCGCTTTGACGACAAACACCGGACTATTCAGTTCTGCGGCCCAGGTTTCGGCCTCTTGCGGTGTCTTGACCTCACGGCCGCGGGGAACCGGCACCCCAAACTGCGCAAACAACGACTTCGCCTGAAATTCATGCACATTCATTCTCTACCTCTTCATTCCTGAGGACGGCGACGGAGGCGTTTCTCACTGCGCGCATCCACCGAGCACCGCCCGATTTTTAACAATCCAAATTGATCCAGCGTGCGCGGTGGGCGAGCACAAGAAATGCCTCCCTCGCCGTTCTCTCACCCCACTTTTCTCGTATACGCCGGCAGGATCATCGGTGAGATCACGCCGCTCAGATTCCCATGTTTCTTGGCGTCGGCACGGAACCGTTGGAGATGCCTCAACGTGAGTTTGCCCTGTTTCATCGCCCCAGCCCTAGAAGCGGCGGTCAGGCCTGAACGCTTGCCATACACCATCAGATCCAGGAGCGAATTACCCATCAATCGGTTGCGTCCATGCAATCCGCCGGATGCTTCACCGGCCACGAAGAGATTCTTCACGTTGGTTTCCGAGTTCGTATCAATTTTCACGCCGCCGTTTTGGTAGTGCAGTGTCGGATAGATCAAGACTGGATCCTTGCTGATGTCGATGCCAAACCGTTCGAACTGCAACATCATAGCAGGGAAGTGTTTTTCGACCGTGCCAGGTCCATGCTCGGCATCCAGAAGCGGGGTATCCAACCATACGCCGACACGGCCCGACATCGTGCGAATGCCTCGGCCTTCTTCACACTCACGGATGATCGAGGAAGAGACCACATCGCGCGTATCGAGTTCGTTCACGAAGCGGTCGCCCTTGGCATTGACGAGCTGGCCGCCTTCGGATCTGATCCCTTCAGTCACCAACGCCCCGATCAATTGTTCCGGGTAGACCGCCCCAGACGGGTGGTATTGGAAGGTATCGATGTGGGCCAGCTTGGCGCCTATGCGATAGGAAAGACAGAGCCCGTCGCCCGTCGCACCGTAGTGATTGCTCGTTGGGAAACCTTGGATGTGCAGCCGGCCGATTCCTCCGGTCGCCAGAATGACCGACTTGGCTGCGACAACCACAGACCGATGATTGTCGAGATCCTTGAAGATCGCGCCGGTGCAGTGACCGTTGTCGTCGCTGAGCAGTTCCACTGCGGCGGCGAATTCGAGTAGCTGAATCTCTTGATTCAGGACTTCGTCCTTGAGCACACGCATAATCTCGAGACCTGTGTAATCCGAGCAGGTCAGGAGGCGCGGCTTGGAACTGCCACCGCCTTTCTTCACATGGAGGTTGCCGTCGGCTTGCCGGTCGAACAGGACCCCAAGTCCGATCAACCACTTCGCAATCGCAGGGCCTTCCTCGACCATCACTTTGAGCAGGTCATGGTCGTTCTGCATGTGGCCGCCCTTCAGCGTGTCGATGAAATGGGTGACCGGAGAATCCTCCGGCGCCACGGAGATCTGCATCCCGCCCTGAGCCATCACGCTGTTCGAATCACCGAGCCGAAGTTTTGTCGCGAGAATCACCTTGGCCCCAGCCCCATGGGCATGCAGCGCCGCGGCACAGCCAGCCCCGCCGCCACCGACGACCAAGACATCGGTCGTATGGTGGGGAGTCAGGTCGACATCGTCGCCGATGGGGCTATCGCCTTCGAGCAAGGTCGCCAGCTCGACGACGGTCTTTTCGTCGGCGTTGGGACCGAAACGAATGGGGCGGTAGGCGCTGGCACGGTAGTCAGGATGATATTTGTGAATCAGCTGATCGCGGTCGGCAGGAGAAAATTTCGGAAGGGTCTGTTTACGCCTGGCATCCCGGGTCTTGTGCACAATCTGTTGCAGCGCGTGAATGTCCATGAGTTTGCTTTCAGCTATCAGTGTTCAGCATTCAGCCTCAATTTCGGAAGCTGAGGGCTGATGGCTAACTGCTCATCGCGCTATTTCACCGTTGCACAGTGATCAGCCAGCTCTTTCTCGTTCATCTTGAGGATCTTCTTCCACTCGTCGTTGAAGCGGCCATCTTTGATTTCCTTGATGCGCGTATCCAACCCCACCGGCTTCTCGGTGAAGTGTGCGCCTTGGGCACGGCTGACGTAGAGCGCGACGAGATTCGGCGCAATGTCGGCAATGCAGACCGGCGTGCACATGCCGCACATCACACAATCCATGAACATTTCCGAGACACTCTTGAAGTCACCAAAGACGGCTTTCCAAACCCCTTCGCGCACATCGATCTTCTGAGGGCAGGCTTCCGTGCAGGCATTACAATTTCGGCAGAGCGGCGCTTCAGGATAAAGATTGAAAAGATCCTGCTTGGGATCTTTCAATGTCTGTATGTCGTAGAGAGCCTTGCGGGCCGGGAACGGCGGCATGATGGTGAAGGACATGCCCTCCTGTACCGCCGTTTGGCAGGCCAGGCACGTCCGTACTTTTGGATCGTCTTTGGTTCGATAGTAGGTCGCGCAGGCGCCGCAGAACCCACCCAAACAGCCGGCTCCCCGCACCACTTCCTGGCCCGTGTACCACAGCGCCTTGATGACAGTGATCCCTTCCGGCACCTCGAACTTCTTGCCGGCGATCTCGATCGAAACCATCCGAGGCTTCATCACCTCGGGCTGATCGATGACGTTGGTGTCTTCTTGGGCCACCTTGTCCTAGATCCGCTATCAGCTCTCAGCCATCAGCTTTCAGCCTTCTGATCTCCCATCGGGCTGATCGCTGACAGCTGACCACTGATGGCTCTCCTACGCAATCGCATCGATGATCGCGTTCAACGTCGCGCTCGGGCGCATCGCCTTGGAGGCCTTCGCATCGTCCGGATGATAGTACCCGCCGGTATCGACCGGCTTGCCTTGCGCCGCGAGCAACTCGCCGGAAATCTTGGCTTCGTTGTCCGCCATCTCCTTGGCGACCTTGGCAAAACGTTCGGCCAGCTTCTTATCCTGCGTCTGCTGGGCCAAGGCCTGCGCCCAGTACAGAGCCAGATAGAAATGGCTGCCGCGGTTGTCGATCTCGCCGACTTTGCGGGCCGGCGATTTGTTGCTCTCGAGGAACTTCGCATTGGCCTGGTCGAGGGTGTCGGCTAGAATTTTTGCCGCTTGGTTGTTTCCCACCTTGGCGAGATGCTCTAATGAGGCGGCCAGCGCGAGAAATTCGCCGAGGGAATCCCACCGGAGATAGCCCTCTTCCTGGAACTGCTGTACGTGCTTCGGAGCCGAGCCCCCTGCGCCGGTCTCAAAGAGGCCGCCGCCGTTCAGCAACGGCACGATCGAGAGCATTTTGGCGCTGGTCCCGATCTCGAGAATCGGGAACAGGTCCGTAAGGTAGTCACGCAACACGTTCCCCGTCACAGAGATCGTGTCCTTTCCTTCTTTGATTCTCTCCAACGAGAGACGCGTCGCATCGGCCGGCGCCATGATCCGGATGTCGAGGCCCTTGGTATCGTGATCTTTCAAGTAGCGTTCGACCTTCGTGATCAATTGCGCATCATGCGCCCTGGTCTTGTCCAGCCAGAAAATCGCCGGGGCTCCGGTAGCCTTCGCACGATTCACCGCCAACTTGACCCAGTCCCGAATCGGCGCATCCTTCACCTGGCACATGCGCCAGATGTCGCCTTCTTCGACGTTATGTTCCAGCAAGGTCTTTCCGGAGGCATCCACCACACGGATCGTGCCGTGACCGGGCGCCTTGAAGGTCTTGTCATGCGAGCCGTATTCCTCGGCCGCTTGCGCCATCAGACCGACGTTGGGCACGCTGCCCATTGTCTTCGGATCGAGCGCACCATGCTTCTTACAGAATTCGACCACCTCATGATAGACCGGCGCGTAGCTGGCATCCGGTATCACGCACTTGGTGTCCGCCAGCTTGCCGTCCGGCCCCCACATCTTGCCGCTGTCGCGAATGACCGGTGGCATAGAGGCATCGATGATGATGTCGCTCGGCACATGCAGGTTGGTGATCCCCTTATCGGAATTCACCATCGCCATCGGAGGCCGCTTCTTGTACACCGCCTGAACGTCGGCTTCAATCGCCTTGCGCTGATCGTCCGGCAGGGCCTTGATCTTCGCGTAGAGGTCGCCGATACCGTTGTCCGGGTCCACGCCGAGTTTCTTGAGCGTCTCGCCGTGCGTCGCGAACACGTCGTTGTAGTACACGGTCACGGCATGGCCGAAGATCTTCGGGTCCGAGACCTTCATCATCGTAGCCTTCATGTGCAGCTAGAACAACACGCCTTGTTTCTTGGCATCCTCGATCTGCTCCTCGAGGAATGCGCGCAAAGCTTTCACGCTCATGAACGTCGCATCGATCACTTCCCCGGCTTGAAGCGCCACTTTCGGCTTAAGCAGGGTCGTCTTCCCGTCCTGGCCGACGAACTCGATACGCGCATCCGTCGCTGCCGCCATCGTCATCGACTTTTCGTTGGACCGGAAGTCCCCGCCCTTCATATGGCTGACGTGCGTCTTGGAGTCCGACGCCCAGGCGCCCATCTTGTGCGGATGCTTTCTAGTATGGGCCTTCACGGAGAGCGGCGCGCGGCGATCCGAGTTACCTTCGCGCAATACCGGATTCACGGCACTGCCTTTGACTTTGTCGTAGCGGGCCTTGATGTCTTTTTCCTTGTCGTCTTTCGGATTTTCCGGATACTCGGGCAGCCTGTAGCCCTGGCTCTGCAATTCCTTGATGGCCGCCTGCATCTGAGGCAGCGAGGCACTGATGTTCGGCAGCTTGATGATGTTCGCCTCCGGCCTCTTAGCCAGCTCGCCCAATTCGGACAGCGCGTCCGGCTGCTTCTGCTGCGGCGTCAAATATTCCGGGAACACCGCGAGGATGCGCCCGGCCAGCGAGATATCCCGCAGTTCCACCGTGACACCCGCCGCCTTGGAGAAGGCGTTGATGATCGGCAGGAACGAATAGGTCGCAAACATCGGCGCTTCGTCGGTCTTCGTATAGATAATCTTGTCCGCTTTCGTCGTCATGGCTCTCCCTCTTTAGATCGCATCGTTTAGTTCAGCGCGTTCAACGCCGAACCAGCCTTGAACCACGCAATCTGCTGTTCCGTGATGCTGTGGTTCGCCTGGATGGTGAGCGCCTTGCCATCCGCCTTGTGTATGGTTACCTGCACCGGCTTGCCAGGAGCCAGACTGTTCAGCCCCGTCACACTGATGCGGTCTTGCTGCTCGATCTTCTCGTAATCCTTCGGATCAGCGAAGGTCAACGCCAAGATCCCCTGCTTCTTCAAATTGGTCTCGTGAATACGGGCGAAGCTCTTCGTGATGACGACACGGACGTTGAGGAACCGCGGCGACATGGCGGCATGCTCGCGGCTGCTGCCCTCGCCGTAATTCTCGTCGCCGACGACGATCGACCCGATACCTTTGGCCTTATATCGCCTGGCAATCTGTGCGATGGTCAGTCCCGTCTCGCCCGTCAACAAGTCCGTCCCTTTACACGGACCGGCCGGAGAAATGTGGTCTGTCGTGGTCTTGCCCTTGGTCTTGATCAAGAGCGGCAGCCTGTCGAAGTCCTTGCCGTCCCAACGTGGGAACGGCTGCAGAAGCTGCAACCGCTCGCTCGTCGGAGGAATGTCGACGGTGAGCGCATCGCCGTTCTCAGCCGGCGCGACGAACCCTTCTTCGCCCTTCGCAAAACCCTTCGCCGGAAGTTCTTCGCCCTGCGGCGGCTCAAGTTTGAACTCCTTGCCATCTGCTCCCTTGAGCTTGCCGTTGACGGGATCAAATCCCAGATCTCCGGAGAGCGCATAGGCCGTCACGACTTCCGGACTCGCGAGGAACGACAAGGTCTCGTTGATACCGTCATTGCGCCCAGG
>JACPZN010000118.1 GCA_016195505.1 Nitrospirota bacterium
AGGCATCGCGGACGTGCAGGGCGAACTGGCGTACTTCCCTTACTCGCTCACCGAACAAGGCGGCGTCATCCGGATTAAGCTTGGTCAGAAGACCTACTCGCCCCCTCAGATCTCAGCCATGATCTTAAAGGAATTGAAACAACGGGCCGAAGCCCATCTCGGCGAAAGCATCACCAAAGCCGTCATCACAGTGCCTGCCTACTTCAACGACAGCCAACGGCAAGCCACCAAAGACGCAGGCATGATCGCCGGCCTTGACGTCTTACGCATCATCAACGAACCGACGGCGGCTTCGCTGGCCTACGGCCTTCAAGAAAAGACGCAGGGTACAATCGCGGTCTACGACTTCGGTGGGGGCACATTTGATATCTCCATTCTCAAACTGAAGAACGGCATCTTCGAAGTGCTGGCCACCAACGGCGACACACACCTGGGTGGCGACGACTTAGATCGGACAGTGGCCGACCTCTTCCTTGCAGAAATTCGCGCCCAGCATGGCATCGACCTCAGCGCCTACCCCGACCACATGCAGGCCATTCGCCTCGAAGCAGAACGCGCCAAGATCCGTCTGTCCGATGAACTGAAGACCCAGGTGTCGGTCGAGCTTCCGGACAACAAGGGACGCTTTACGAGGGAGCTGACACGGGACCAACTTGAGTCGCTGACCATGGCCATAATCGAACGCACACTGGCCCCCTGTCGAATGGCCTTGAAAGACGCGGGGCTGACCCCCAACGAGATCGATGAAGTCGTGCTTGTCGGCGGCTCCACCCGCATGCCGCTCGTCCGCCAACGTGTGCAGGAGTTGTTCGGGAAAATCCCGCACTGCGAACTCAACCCAGACGAGGTCGTAGCTCTCGGCGCGGCCGTGCAGGCCGACATTCTCAGCGGCGGCACAACCGATATGCTCTTGCTCGACGTCACGCCCCTGTCTCTTGGCATCGAAACGATGGGCGGTGTGATGAGCAGCTTGATTCGACGGAATACAACGATCCCGGCCAGCGCAAAAGAAATGTTCACGACGTATGTCGACGGCCAAACGGGTGTGGACATCCACATTCTCCAGGGTGAGCGTGAACTGGCGAAAGACAATCGCAGTCTCGCCAGATTTCGGCTGAAAGTTTCCCCGCTCCCGGCCGGCGTCCCTCGTATCGAAGTCACGTTCCTCATCGACGCGAACGGCATCCTCAACGTGACAGCAAGAGATATGCGGACGGGACAGAGCCAGTCGATCGACGTGAAACCTTCCTATGGTTTGTCGGACAACGAAGTTGAGCGCATGATCGAAGACTCGTTCAAATTTGCGGCGGATGACATCGGCGCCCGCAAGCTGATCGAAGCCCGACTAGATGCCGGAGCGCTGATCACGACCACGGAAAAATCCGTCGCGGAGGGAGGACATCTCATTTCGCAAGAGGAACTTGGATCCATTCGCACGGCCTTGTCATCCTTGGCCGCCGTCAAAGACGGTGGGGACCCAAAATCCATCCGTGCGCGCATGACCGAGCTCGAGCTGGCAGCCAAACCCCTGTCAGTCGCCATGCTGAATGATTCGCTCAAGCGAGGGCTACAGGGCAAGAAGGTCTCAGAACTCACCTAACCGGCGAAGGGCTAGAGGCGAGGGGAGCTGGGTCGAACTTGTCCCCTTGCCACATGCCTCGCGCCTCTCGCCAGGAGAACATTCATGGATCTGAAATGGCAGGACGCGGAAGATATCGCGATTCGACTGGTTGAAGAACACCCAGAAACGGATCCCTTGAGCGTCCGTTTCACCGACATGCATGCCTGGATTGTCGCGCTGCCGGATTTCAAGGACGACCCAAAGAAGTCGAACGAGAAGATCTTAGAAACGATTCAGATGGCTTGGCACGAAGAGTTTCAGGATTCGAGGTCTTAGTTGCATGCGGTCAAAAGCTGCCGTCCCCGACCGGCTGCCCTTCCGGAATCTGATCCAGCTTGTAGAAGTCTGTAGGGTCGAGACGACGGTGAGCCGCCTGCGTTGGTTCACTCCCCTTGGCAAAAAGTTCCACAGTTGCCTTCTGCCCCTCGCCCTCCTGCTCTGACTCCAGCAATCCCGTAGACGAATCGACCTTTACAAATGTGACCCCGTCAGGGATTTCGAAGGGCACGACAGGAAGTTGTTTCAACGCCTCTCTCATGAATGCGATCCAGATCGGCAAGGCCGCACGCGCGCCTGTCTCACTCTCTCCGAGTGGACGGCGATCATCAAATCCCAGATAGACACCAGTGACCAAATTTGGCGTCCCGCCAATGAACCAGGCATTGATATAGTCGTTGGTCGTGCCGGTCTTGCCGGCAATCGGGCGATCGATGACTTTCGCAGCCTGGCCCGTTCCCTTCTGCACCACGTCTTCCATCATGTTGGTGATCAAATAGGCCGTCTCTTTGGCAATAACCTCATGAGATTCCGGCTCGACCAGCTCGAGCGTCTTGCCCGTGCTATCCTTCGCCACTTTGATGGCAAAAGGCTCCACCCGGCTACCCTTGTTCAGGAACACCCCGTACACCGACGTCAGTTCCATCAAACCCACCGACGAGGAACCCAAGCCCAAGGAGAGATCGGCCGGAAGCGGACTCGTCACCCCAACCGATCGCGAAAACTCGATGACGTTCTTGACCCCAACCTTGTCGAGCAGCCGAACCGTGGCGAGATTGTGCGAGTGCGCCAGCGCGTCCCGCAAACTCACCATGCCATGGAACTTTCGCCCATAGTTCTCCGGCTTCCAAATCTTGTCGTCTTCTTCCTGCTCATACACCACCGGCGCATCGAGGATCTGCGTGGCCGGACTCAATCCTTGGCCCATCGCGGTCGCATAAATGAGGGGTTTGAACGCCGACCCTGGTTGCCGATGGGCTTGAACCGCGCGGTTGTACTCGCTTCGAGCAAAATCGTAGCCCCCGATCATCGCCCGGATCGCTCCCACCTTAGGATCGATCGCGATCAGGCCTCCTTCGACAATCGGTGTCTGTTCGAGCGTGAGTTGCACGCCACCTTTAGCGGCTTTCTTCACCCCCACTTCAATAACATCACCAGGCTTGAGGAGCTGCTTGAGGTTGGGATTCAGAACGAGGTCGACAGTCGGGTCAGGTCCCTTGAGTACCCGCTTCGCCCAAGCCATGTCGTCAAATGTCAAGTTCGCTGTAACCGCCCCAACTTGAACCACGTAATGATCCTTGGCGACTTTCAACACAATCCCTTCGCTCATGTCGCCGGGCTGGAGAGGTCGGTCGGTCGATGCAGACGCGGAAGGTTGGAGCGTTCCAAGGTCAACGGTTCGCCGAGGCCCTCGCCACCCTTGCCGTTTGTCGAGTTCTCGGACTCCGGCCAAGAACGCCGACTCCGCCGCCTTCTGCATCTCCAAATTCAAGGTGGTGTAAATTTGCAGGCCGCCCTTGTAGACCATCGCTTCCCCGTATTTCGCCACCAGCAATTGGCGAACATACTCAACGAAGTACGGGGCAAAATGTTCGCTCCCGGGCCGACGGAAGTTGAGCGCCTCGGCAACCGCGGTTTCGCGCTCAGCCGCCGTGATGAACCCAGCCTCTTCCATGCGGGAGAGCACGTGTTCTTGACGTTTCTTGGCCCGTTCGTACGCCGTGAACGGTGAAAACCGGCTGGGAGACTTCGGGAGTCCCGCTAAGAACGCCGATTCAGCGAGCGTCAACGTCGCGAGCTCTTTTCCAAAGTACGATTGGGCCGCCGAGGCCACCCCATAGGCACCTTGTCCGAAGTAGATTTGGTTCAAATAGGTTTCAAGAATCTGTTCTTTTCCTGACACAGCTTCCATCTTGTAGGCCAAGATGAGCTCGCGAATTTTTCGCTCATACGACCGCTCCGACGAGAGAAAGAGCGACCTGGCCAACTGCTGGGTGATCGTGCTGGCCCCTTCGACCTTTCTGCCTCCATGCCGGATATTGGTCCAGGCTGCCCGCAGCATCCCGACATAGTCCAAACCCGGATGCTCGAAAAACCGCGCGTCTTCCGTTGCGATCACCGCCTGCGTAAGTGTCTTGGGAATTTCGGCGAGCGGGGTCAGAATGCGGCGCTCGATGAAGAACTGCCCGATGGGTTGCCGATCGTCGGAATAGACGGTCGTGACCAAGCTGGGTTGGTAACTCTGGAGCAAATCGAGTGATGGAAGGTCCTGGGAAAAATGCCAGATCACCCCCGCGCTGGTCGTGACTCCGATGATCGCACAGGCCACGAACCCGAGCAGTATGATCTGCCACCGGCGCCATCGTCGGCGCGGTTGTTCTTGAATCTCGACAAACCTTTCATCGCCTGGCATCAGGATTGAACTCCTGAGGACATGTCATCTGCGAGGGTAGTAAAAACACCTTACAATGCGTCTTTCGAAAACTCAAGCGTCCGCGCGAACGACGCATGGATGATTGCTTGTATGGCGATCGGTGCTTCAGGTATACTTTCACCGACGCCTCACTGTCGGGGCGTCTTTTTTTTCGCCGTAAGAAGCACAGGAACTATGTCACCACTACGCGCCCCCCACGACCGCCGGAACGATATCCGGAACATCGCCATTATTGCCCATGTCGATCACGGCAAGACGACGTTGGTCGATGCCGTGCTCCGCCAAACCCACGTCCATCGCAAGATCGACGATATGGGCGAACGCATCATGGACTCGATGGACCAGGAGCGCGAGCGCGGGATCACGATCCGGGCCAAGAATGCCAGCGTTATCTACAACGGCGTGAAGATCAACATCGTCGATACGCCGGGCCACGCCGACTTTGGCGGCGAAGTCGAACGAACGCTCCGGATGGTGGACGGCGTGCTGATCCTGATCGACGCCAAAGAAGGCCCGATGCCGCAAACGACCTTCGTGTTGCGGAAGGCCTTGGCGCTCGGGCACAAAGCCATCGTCGTCATCAATAAGATCGACCGACCGGACGCCGTGATCGATGACGTCGTCAACCGCACATTTGATCTCTTCGTCCACCTGGGAGCCACCGACGAGCAACTCGATTTTCCGATCGTCTATACTTCGGCGATCAAAGGTATCGCCACGCTCGATGTCAATAAGCCTGGGACCGACATTGCACCACTGCTCGATACCGTGCTGGAGAAGATTCCCGCACCGGCCATTAACGCCGAGGCGCCGCTCCAAATCCTGGTCCTGGCCCTCGTGCAAGACTCCTACAAGGGCAAGATGGGGATCGGCAAGATTCAGTCCGGGTCGATTGCCCGACGGCAGAATGTCATGGTGCTCGGCAAGAACGGCGCACAGATTTCAGGTAAGGTGTCCGACCTGGCGGTCTATGCGGGCCTTGAACGGGCTGATACGGAACAGGCCGAGGCGGGAGAAATCGTCGCAGTCGCGGGGCTTGATGAAGTCAGTATCGGCGATACCATCGCTGATGCAGAACGTCCTGTCGCCCTGCCACGTGTGACGATCGATGAGCCGACCGTCCAGATGACTTTCTCCGTGAACAACAGTCCCTTTGCCGGGCGGGAAGGAAAGTTCCTGACGTCGCGCCACTTGCGCGAGCGGCTCTTCAAGGAACTCGAGACCAACGTATCATTACGCGTGAGCGAAACGGATAGTGCCGATCGTTTCCTCGTTGCGGGCCGCGGCGAACTCCACCTCGGCGTGTTAATTGAACAGATGCGGCGCGAAGGCTACGAACTGCAAGTGTCGCAACCGGAGGTCATTCTCCATCGTGACGGCGGCAAAGTCACGGAGCCGTACGAGGAACTGACCATCCAGATACCGGAGATCTACCAGGGAGCGGTCATCGAAGAAATCGGGAAACGTCGCGGCGAAATGCGGCACATGCGGTTGATCCATTCCGATGTCGGCGCCAGTGAAATGCATCTCGAATACCACATTCCCACGCGCGGCATTATGGGCCTCAAGAACATTCTGCTCGCCAAAACCCGTGGAACCGTGATCATGCACCATGTCTTTAAGGCTTACGAACCGGTGGAAGAACGAGACTTGATCGTGGCGCCGCACGGATCGCTCGTCGCGTTCGAAGACGGAACGAGCACTGGGTACGCCATTTTCATGACCCAGGAGCGCGGCACCATGTTCATCGGCCCCGGCGTGGAGGTCTACCGCGGGATGGTCGTCGGTGAAAACAGCAGGGATGAAGATCTCGATGTGAACGTGTGCAAAGAAAAGCATCTATCGAACATGCGGGCATCGGGTTCCGATGAAGCCTTGGTCCTCACGCCTCCGCAGGAAATGACGTTGGAATTCGCGCTGGAATATATCGGGCCCGATGAGCTGGTCGAGGTCACGCCGCAGAATCTGCGTCTTCGCAAGCGGCTCCTCAACCCAGACGATCGCCGCAAGGCCCGGAAGGCCGGGAAATGATTTGCGGCTGCTACGCGTTGTTCGTGAAGTGCGAGCAATCATGATGCTCAATGTTCAATGTTGCATGTCCAATTGAGCATTGAGGATCGAGCTTTGAGCATTCCTCGAATCACGAGATCCGCTTCACGAGGAGCAACGATACGGCCATGACATGAGGATTCGCAAGAAGGCCGCCAAGCCATCATCCAAGCGCCCACCGCTCTATTTCATCGGTTATCGCAGCAACGCCCCGGCCACAGACGAGCTCAAGATTCGGTACGAGCTCGAGTATGGCGGACCGCTGACTATTCGTCATGAGGCGGGCTCGGCCGAATCCTGGCAGGCGACTCACGGCCCCTGGTCGGCCCATGTAGTGATGCCGTTGCCCATGAGCCACGTGGCCGATGTCATGAAGCAATTGGCGTGGGAGCACGACGTGATGGGCGCCGTCGCGCCATCCCTCGCATCCCCGCGAGACATGCCTGACATGATTCTCTTTGCCGCTCGGCTGGCGCGATGTCTTACCCTGCTGACGCAGGGAACTGGCTATGACGTGACCACTCAGGCCTATCTAAACCCGTCGGATTGGCAGAATCGCGCGCTCACGAGCTTTCTCGTGGATGACCACCTGTCCATCACCCACGACGATGCATCACGGCCTGACCACGTCTGGTCCTTCTCGCTGGGCCTCAGTAAGTTCGGGTTGGACGAGATCGAGATGTTTCAGGCCAAAGGGCTTCCTGAAAGCGCCGCCAAGGAGATCCTGGTCGAATCGGCGAATGAGCTGCTGCGTACAGGGCAATTTCGGAAAGTTGGGACGGCATTCCACCTTCCATTGCTCGGTCGCACTATTCGCATTGTGAACTACCGCACCGCAGCCCCGGCAGGACGCATGTTGGGTTTCCGCGAACTTCAATTCTAACGAATCGTTTGATAACTCAATATGTTATCGATTTTGCCCGAGAACCCTAGGTCTTCAGGCCCGTTGACAAGCTTTCGAGCCACAGGTTACAAAGTTTACGTTTGAAAACGGGGTTCTCTCAACCTGAGACCTCACTCACGCCAACATTATACAGGGACGTTTCAAAGGAGGATATGAGATGAGCGACGTAGCAGCAGAAATTAAAGTGGGCGATACGGCACCGGACTTTAACCTGAAAGACCAAGACCAGAAGGACGTGAAGCTGAGCGATTATAAGGGCAAGAAGAACGTCGTGCTCTGCTTCTACCCGCTGGACTGGAGCCCGGTCTGCCAGGGTGAGAACAAGTGTCTGACCGATGACTTCCCCAAGTTTCAGTCCGCCAACGCAGAACTGTTCGGCATCAGCTGCGACAGTTTCTTCTCCCATAAAGCCTGGGCGGATTCCTTGGATCTCAAGCATCGCCTGTTGTCGGACGTGCATCGGACCACGGCAAAGCAATACGGCCTTTACTTCGAGCCGCTGAACTGCTCCAAACGTGCGACCGTGATCGTCGACAAGAACGGTAAGGTCGCCTACGTGAAGGTGCAAGAGATCAAGACGGCGCGTGAGGACAAGGAAATCCTCGGCGCTCTCGCGAAGCTGCGCTAATCGTCAGCCCTGAGTGCTGGGTGCTGAGGGCCGACATTTCGGTTGACTCAGCACTCAGAATTCAGCACACAGTATTCGCATGGGCACGGTCGAAGACGTCAGCGACGCCAATTATAAGGAGTTCACTGATGCGGCGGCATCGGTTGTCTCCTATGGGCTGGCTACTTGCGAACCCTGCAAGGCGTACGATCCTATTCTGGAGGCAACCGCCGCCAAATTTCCCGAAGTAAAAATGGGCAAGGCGAAGATGCATGTGCCGGGCCGCTGCCGTGAGATCAAAAAGACCCACACGTTCGAGACCTATCCCACCACCCATTTCTTCGCAAGCGGCAAGCTGCTTCTCACGCGCGAGGGAGTCGTCGAGCCGGCCGAACTCGCCGCGCTGATTTCAGACTATCTCCTCAAGTAGTCACGCTCACCCATCGGTAAAAAGATGGCGCCATCGCTCACCTATAACAGGCAGACACAGCGTGCTGCATAAGATAATCGAGAGAAGGAACTCCCGCCGCCACCGGATGACTATATACATTGAGCTGGTTGTGATTTTAGAGGGGAGCTGAAAATGAACAAAGCGATCACTGGTCTTGTGTTAGGCGTGATGCTGGCCCCGTCGTTGCCGGTCTGGGCACATACCGACGAGTATTTCGAATTCGTCACGGCGCCCCACGGCGGGCAACTGCGCATGGTTGGGCCTTATCATCTAGAGCTTGTAGCCAAGGGCGGAGAGCTCACGGTGTATGTCACCGACCATGCGGACAACAAGATCAGCATGGACAGGGGCCAGGGAAAGGCAACCGTTGAAACGGGCCAAACCAGAACTCAGATTGGTCTGCATCCGGTGGGGGATAATATGCTCAAGGGCTCCGGCGTATTCTCCCTCACGCCAGATACTGTCGTCATCGTGTTCTTTAGACTGCCGGATCAAGACGCGCACTCCGCCCGCTTCACCCCCCTCAAGCCCAAGAACACACCGTCCGGGAAAAGCCAGGACGGAACCGCACAGACAGAAGGCCACCACCATCATCATACGCAGCATTGATGAATAGGTCCTCGAGATACATCCTTAGTCGAAAGAGATACTGAAAGAGCTGGTGCAGAAATGGGTGAATGAGCCCATAGCCCATGCGAGCCACACCCTCCAAGCCAACCGAGTGAACGACAACGCTCCCTTCCGGCAAGAACCATTCTAGTCCACCTAGTCCACAACACTGATCGAGAAAATTCTATAAATTCATCCAGTTTACTTCGATACGCTGTTTATGGCCAACTCGCCGCGGGCGCAAGTCTGATCTCCCCGCATAAGCGTTTTCATTGTTAACCTCTAGTTTTTTGAAATGGGCCGGTTTAGAATCGCACCTTCATTTCTTCCGTACTAATACGGATACCCCTTTCGCTCCAGCCGATCTGAGCGGTGGGTCTTACCATTTGTGTTTGATGGATAGAGGAAGCAGCCAAGGAGGGATCTATGAAGAAAGCGAATGATCAGAGCGTGAGCCCCTCAGAGGGTGCTCAGACGCATCTCGTTTCGCCCGAAGAGCATTTCGACCAGACGCTTGAGCGGGCGGTGTGCTCGGCGGTTCTGCGCGCCGCCAGCCCGACAAGGCGGCAATTTCTGGCCGGGCTCGGCGCCACCACCTTGTCGGCGTTGATCGCGGAGACCTTCCCGCTCCGCAGGCTCTCGGCGTTCGCCGCCGATCCGGTCGGCAAGCTGGAGAAAAAAGACGTGAGCATCGGCTTTATCCCAATCACATGCGGCACGCCGATTATCATGGCGGAGCCCCTGGGTTTTTACTCGAAACATGGATTGAACGCCAAGGTCAAGCGGGCAGCCGGATGGGCCATGATCCGTGACTGGGCCGTGAACGGTGAGACGGATGCCTCACACTTCCTTTCTCCAATGCCGTTGGCCTTCACGATGGGGGCCGGCTCGCTTCCGGTTCCCTTCTACATGCCGGCGGTGGAGAACATCAACGGGCAGGCGATCACGCTGCACATCAAGCATAAGAACGTGAAAACGGCAACCGAGATGAAAGGGTTCCGGTTCTGCGTGCCGTTTGATTTTTCCATGCATAACTATCTGCTCCGTTACTACCTCGCCGAGGGCGGGATTCACCCGGACAAGGATGTTCAAATTCGGATCGTTCCACCTCCGGAGATGGTGGCGAACTTGAAAGCAGGAAACGTAGACGGCTACCTGGGACCTGATCCATTCAACCAACGGGCGGTTTACGAGAACACCGGCTTTATTTTCAAGCTCTCGAAAGAGATCTGGGATCGGCATCCCTGCTGTGCGTTTGCGATCACGAAGAAGTTTGCGGACGCGAATCCCAATACGTTTCTCGCATTATTCAAAGCGATTGTGGATGCGACCCACTACGCGTCCAATCCGGCTCATCGCAAGGAAATTGCCGCCGCCATCGCGCCGGCCAATTATTTGAACCAACCGGTCACGGTACTCGAGCAGGTGCTCACGGGCACCTATGCCGATGGGCTCGGCAAGATTATCAAAGAGCCGAATCGGATCGATTTCGACCCCTATCCCTGGCATTCGATGGCGATTTGGATCATGACCCAGATGAAGCGGTGGGGCCATCTGAAACAGGACGTGAATTACCAAGCAGTCGCCGAGCAGGTCTATCGGGCGACGGAGTGCGACAAGATCGCCAAGGAATTGGGCTACTCGACGCACGAAACCACGATGACGAAGCACGTCATCATGGGCAAGGAATTCAATCCGGAACAACCGGACGCCTATGTGAAGAGTTTCGAGATTCACAGCATGGCGTAAGGAGAAACGGGGAAAAAACGATGGGCACGCAAGGCAAACCGTGGTTGATTTCGGTCTTCCTGCTGGCGATCTTCTTGCTCGGCTGGCAACTGTTCACGCTGCGCGCGTCGTTCAACTCGAAAGGGTTGTCGGAGGAACAGTTGCACTTGTTGGAGTTTAACGGCGACATCATCAAGACCGCAGACGGCCGGTACGAGTGGAATCCCGAAAAAGAGAAGGTGAAAGGCGTGCCGGGGCCGCTGGCGGTGTTCGAGAAGGCGAGAGAGGAACTGGGAGAAGCCTTCGTCAAGAAGGGGACGAACGACCACGGGATCGCCTACTTGGTGCTCTACACCGTGACGCGGTTCGCCGCGGGGTTCTTCGCGGCCTCCGTAGTGGCGGTGGCGGTGGGAGTGCTGTTGGGGCTGAACAAGGTGCTGTTCCGGGCGGTCAATCCCTTCATCCAGATCTTGAAGCCGATTTCTCCGCTCGCCTGGATGCCGTTGCTGCTGTACACGGTGAGGGACCCAAAATGGACGGCCATGCTGGTGGTCTTCATGGCATCCTTGTGGCCGACCTTGGCGACCACCGCGTTCGGCGTGAATTCTCTGCGCAAGGAATACCTGCAGGTCGCGGCCATTCTCCAGTTGTCGTGGTGGAAGCGCCTGTTCACGGTCATCCTGCCGGGCGCGGCGCCGACGATCGTTAATGGGCTGCGGATTTCGTTCGGCAGTGCCCTTGTCGCGGTCGTCCCGGCCGAGATGCTACTGGGAGAACTGGGGGTGGGTTACTTGAGTTGGATCGAATGGAACAACCTCGACATCGCGGGGGTGATCTTCGCCATTCTGGTCGTCGGGGTCGTGGGCGTGATTCTGGATTCAGGATTCAACAAGGTCGCCGGGCTTGTCACCTATCAGGAGTAAGACGTGGCCTTTCTGCAGATTGATCACATGACGAAATTCTTTCCCAGCCATTCGGGCGATGGACAGGTCTGCATCTTCAAGGAGGTGACGATCACCATCGAGAAGGGCGAGTTCGTCACGACCATTGGGCATTCCGGCTGCGGGAAGAGCACGCTGCTGAACATCATCGCCGGGATGGAAACCGCCACCAAGGGCAGCGTGATTTTGAACGGCCGCGAAGCCGCCGGGCCCGGACTGGATCGAATGGTGGTCTTCCAGAGCTTTGCCTTGATGCCGTGGATGACTGTCTTCGAGAACATTGCGATCGCCGTCCGGGCCGCCTATGCGGACTGGACCAAGGAGCAGGTGACGACCCACGTGCACAAATACATCGCGCTGGTCGGCCTCAAAGGCGCTGAGACCAAGCGGCCGACGGCGTTGTCGGGCGGCATGAAACAACGGGTCGGCTTGGCGCGGGCCTTCGCGATCGAACCCAAGGTTCTTCTGCTGGACGAGCCGTTCGCGCAAATCGATGCGCTCACCCGAGGAGTGATCCAGGAAGAGCTGATTCAGATGTGGAATACGTCCAGAAATACGGTCTTCATGGTCACGCACGACGTAGATGAGGCGATCTTGTTATCCGACAGAATTCTGCTGATGACCAACGGGCCCGGCGCCCGCATCGCCGAAAATGTCATCGTGACGATTCCGCGGCCCAGGGCTCGCGTCACGATCATCGAGCATCCCCATTATTACAAGATCAGGAACCATATCATTCACTTCCTCGTCGAGCATGCCAAGCACGACGAAACGGAGTCTGCCTCCGGCGCGTCCGATGGCAAGGCCCCCAGAGTCGTGGATTTTGAGAAGGAATCGCTTGTCAAGAACTGACGTGAAGGAGGAACGCGGGCCGTACTTGCAGAGCGGGACGTGTTCAATAAGTATAACCCGGAGCTAATCCCGGACGTTTTTGCCGGCCGGCTTTCAACAATAACAAGGAGGACATCATGATGACCAAGAAAGATGTCGTGACCAAGCTACTGGCTTTGAAAGATGCGTCAGGAAAAACGTACGACCAGCTGGCTGACGAACTGGGTCTGTGCAACGTGTACGTCGCCCAGATTTTACGCCGACAGGCGCAGCTGAAGAAGGGAACCGAAGACAAGCTCGTTAAGCTGTTGCCAGGTCTCACCGAAGATCTTCTGAAGGAAATGAGGAAGCCGCCGCTCCGTTCCTACGATCCGGCCATCCTGGAGGAGCCGCACGTGTACCGGATGACGGAGGTATGCGCCCATTATGGCGACGCGATTTTGGCCGTAATCCATGAACAGTTCGGAGACGGAATCATGTCCGCGATCGATTTCCGGTTTACGATCCACAAGATCAAGGGGAGCCAAGGCGAGGACCGAGTCGTGATGACATGGAATGGGAAGTTCCTCCCTCATATTGAACAGACTAAGTAACGCGCGCGTGTCGTAGGCACATCCTGCGTGGAAAATCGGTGGAGGCCGGTCATCCTGAACTGAAAACAACGGGCGCAGCCATGCCGCCGGTCCGGCCAGCTGGTTGGCTTTGAGGAGCCGACATCACGCCGATTGTGCCCCATAACGACCCGGCCGATACGGCCTGCGTGCTGGTCGCATCAGCCCGTTAAAGGGATCGAGGCATTGGTCATTGTCTCCGGCAAGGTCGCCTCGGGAGTCGGGGGAGCGAAAGGCCGCAGGCTACGCCTTCCTGCTCCAAGGAATACGCTAGGTTATGGAGTGATTCTGGTCTTCGAACAATGCTCGTGGAAGATTAGCCAGGTGGAGAGTTCCTTGCGGAGGATGCTGGTACATTTGCCAGCATCCTGACCTTCGAGCTCACCGTTTCTGATCGCCTGAAACACATAGTCGTAAGTCACCCACCCCACGGGCCCCACAACCTTTGCCTTGAGGTTGGATACCACGCTGATAAAGCGAAGTTTGCTTCCTCGTTTCAGCTCTGATTCGTAGTCTGCGAGCCATTTCTCGATCGAGTCCCGCATCTCCGCCTGACCATCCTGGACCCCGACATAGTCCTGCGAGTAAAGTTTCAAGACCGCTTGCGAGTCTCTGGCTTCTGAAAATGCGGCGGTCGCCTTGGCAGCTTCTCTAATCACCCTCTCGATCACCTCTTCTTCTTGACCAGCCCGAACAGGCACAGCCACCAGCAAGCATCCGATCATGAAGATCATGCCGCATCGGCGTGTCATCGAACACCTCGCCCTGATTAACCTGCGTAGTCGAATGAGAGATCGCGCGATTGGATCAGGCGAACGTTGACGAGTCGGCCCGATGGGATACAGGAAACGAGCGACTTCCAAATCCGTTCGGCAAGTTGCGCACCCGTCACATGCTCGGCGTCGCATATCCGACGGAGATCCTGGCGATCAAAAGCCTTCACCACCTTATCCTGCACCAAGCGATCCAGCGCCCCGATATCCGTGACCATCCCCGTCACCGGATCAATCGTACCGTGGATGGTGACAAAGCAATCCCATTCGCTTCCTCGATTGTCATCTTGCACGGCCGTGAATGAGTAGCGCCTTGTGATACTCGCCACATCCAGTCCGCCCTTTGCTGTGACTTCTGCATAGAGATCCTCGTCCTCACACAGGCGAATGGTGTGCAGGGTACCGATGTGTTGTTGGGGGGCCAGCTTGGTCCAGAGCACTCGGGCAAGATTCTCAGACGTGGGAATCCGGTCGTTGAAATAGGGCATATCGAGATTCAGATTCTTGTGATCAAATTCTTCGATCACAGCGAGCAGGACCCGCTTCAGATCGAACAGATTGACAACCATGCCGGTCTTGGGATCGATCTCACCTGAGACAGTGACTTCGAGCAGATAGTTGTGGCCGTGTGCTGGCGGGTTGTAGCAGGGGCCGAACACCGCGCGATTCTTCGCCTCATCCCATTCCAGCTTGATGTAGCGATGGGCCGCTGCAAACTCGATGCGTTTTGTCAAAAGAACAGGAGGCATTATGTGTAATTTTCAATGTTCAGTGTTCAATGATATCAGAGAGAAATTTCCGAGTGTGCCCACAATTGAACATTCATCATTAACTTGGGCGCCTACGCACCCAAGTCAGAAAGCCATTCTTCCCGCATGCTGCCCGGCACAGACACCGTTTCCTGATAGCCGCCATGGTTCACATTGATCGTCACCGGCTGGCGCAGATCGGCGAACGAGGCTTTCATGGCTACCGTGGGTCGAAATCTGACAAAATGGACGGCGCTGATTTTAGTTTCGTGACTATGGCCGCCTTCGAACTCGCCGAAAGCCTGTTCGCCACCGGCCACGATCAAGACCGTCTGGCCGTGATCGAGGCCCATGAACCGGTCGAGCCATTCTTTCATCTTCGCCTCATCAGTAATCTCGATCAAGAGGGTGGCGCTCAACTCATCCGGCGTGGGGAGGAGCGCGTTATACACGTCCAGCTCATCCTGCAACTTGGCCGGATCGACGATCCGCTCGACGCGGATCATCTCCTGAATCTGAAATCGCAACGTCTCGCGATTTTCAAACACCAAGGTAATTAACGGGCCGACGGATATCCTGCGCCGCTGCTTGAGCACAATAATGCGGGATCGAAATTGCTCCCGCTGCCGTTCATAGTCCACATAGGGAATGACGTCTCCTAAGGTGATCGTCTTCATACT
>JACPZN010000119.1 GCA_016195505.1 Nitrospirota bacterium
CAGATTTACAGTCTGCCCCCTTTGGCCACTTGGGTACCTGCCCGCAATGTTCCATCTTTCTCTACAACCGAACCCTCCGCACAAATTTAGGGTATTTTCGTCGAACATCCGTTAGACAAAGAAGAGTAAACCTCTCCGCGCACAGCTCTCTCTCCTCAATCCACAAAGGATTGATTCGCTGATGTGCCCAGACAGGCTAAATTAGGAAATGTCGGATTCTATTGATGAAGTTCTGTTATGTCAAGAGGGGAATGGGCCCTGCATAAATTTTTCTTACCGTTCATCTGGGACCTAGCAGATCGAGGTTTGCTTGATGAACAGCAACAGACCAGGACGCTTTTTCAGTTGGCCGATAAATTTGTCTGGAAAACCAAGCACTTGCTTCACTAACACTACCACCTCTTGCCAGGAAAGTTGCGACCGTTTGGCTAGAAATCTTTTCTGTGCCACGCGCCGTTCATCGGAATCTTCTGGGACGTAGTATCCACGAAGTTCTCCTCTCTGAACAGCCACCTCAAACCGGTGTATCCACTGATCAGCCTGACGCGGCTGTTGCAAGATCGTACCCCCACCCTTCTTTTGCACCTCAAGTTGATTCCAGATTGCCCATCCAACAAAGACAGCCCATGTTTCGTTCAACGCTTCCCACGATTCTGATTCCGACAAATACCGCGATTCCGTCTCGTCCTTTCGCTGCACAATCGGCGTGATCGCCACCTCTCCATACCGGCACGCTTGCTGCTTTCGCGCAAAGTCCATCAGCCCCTTCGATACTACACCGACCTCCACTGATTGCCCACCAGGGATGGCCAGATAATCCATATAGGCATGGAACAGCTCGTGATAGAGCACTTCCAATTCTTTGTGCGTCATCCTGGTGAGGGGCTTGAGCATCCCCCCGGCAGCGTTGAAGGACAGCGAGCGATCGAGGATCATACGATGCTCGCCAGGATGGTATTCTGCGGCGTAGCTCCGAAGATCATCGAATTCAAAGCGAACAAACTCCGGCGGGATTATCCTCAAGAATGTCGTCGGTAGGTGCAGCTTCTCGGCTTCGGTCAATAAACGCTCCCACATCCGGCTTGAGGTGGTAGTTTCAACGGGCTCGGATTGAATGGTAGCGGCCTCAGGGGAAGCCATCCCCCACCAGCAGCACCAGGCGACAAAGAGTTGAACCACTAAAGAGGTCATTCGGACGGGACTCGAAGAGAGGCTACACCTGCTGACGATAGGCTTACGCTAGTAATAAGGATCTCGTGAAGCGCCCCAATCCTCTCGTCCACCCTCCTAAACCAACGCGAGCGTGTCAAGGAGATCAGAGGAGACATGGTCCAGGAACCTTGAGGGTTTCGAGAGCAGCATCCCGCTTGTCTTGTCATAGACGTTGATGGGGTAGGTCAGAAACAAGTGCCGCTTGGCTCTGGTGACAGCCACATAGAACAGCCGCCGCTCCTCCTCCAATTCGTCGTCCGTCAGAAAGGAATAGGCGGACGGAAACCTGCCGTCGACCACCCAGATCACAAACACGCATTGCCACTCCAGTCCTTTTGCCGAATGAATGGTGGACAGCACAAGCCGTTCATCGTCGCGATCGGGTGCCTCGATAGCCACCGCGCTGCCGTCAGGCGGTTCAAGCGCCAGGTCGGCGAGAAATTCGTCGATGCCGGGATAGCCCTCGGCAATCGTGTGGAGATGATCCAGATCTCTCGTGCGCTTGGGATAATCGTCGTACTGCTCTTTGAGAATCGGGAGATAGTATTCGTAGATGTGGCTTACGTGATGTTCCGGTTGTCGATCATCCGATCCAGACAGGCTCTCCAGCGTATTCGCCAGATTCTTGAGCCCCTGCCCCGAACGGCCGCTGACCGCGCGCAACACATCAAAGGGCTGCTCGGCTTTCACAATCGCAGCGAGCAGATCATGCGCCTTCTTCGGCCCAACCCCCTCGACCAGCATGAGGACGCGATGCCAGCTGACCGTGTCGAGCGGATTGGCGAGCACGCGCACATGGGCGAGCAGATCCTTGACATGGGCCGTCTCGATAAACTTCACCCCGCCGCGTTTGATAAAGGGCAGCCCCTTGCGGGACAGTTCGATTTCGAGGTCAAACGAGTGGAAGCTCGATCGGAACAACACCGCCACCTCGCTCAGCGGTACGCCCTCTTCTCGCAACTCAAGAATCTTCTGCGAAATGAAGCGCGACTGCGCATTCTCCCCCGCCGCTTCGACCAAAGTCGGCAGCGGTCCGTCGATCTTCCTAGTAAAGAGGCGTTTCGTATACTTTTCCGCCGCTTCATCAATGATGCAGTTGGCCAGGTTCAGGATCGGCTGCGTGCTGCGATAGTTTTCCTCCAGCTTGTAGATCGTCGTGCCGGGGAACAGAACCGGGAACTCCATAATGTTCTTGAACGTCGCTCCACGGAACGAATAGATGGACTGGGAATCGTCGCCGACCACCATCACATTGTTGTGCGTCATCGCTAATTGACGAATCACCTCGGCCTGCAGCCGATTCGTATCCTGATATTCGTCTACGAGGATATAGCGATACTGGCGGGAAATCGTCCTACGGGCCGATTCATCCATCAAGAGCAACTGCCGCAGCATCACCAGCAGATCGTCATAATCGAGCAACTGCTTCTGGCGCTTCGCTGTTTGATACGTCTTCTGCAGACGGCCCAAATCCTCCGAATGGTCGGCAAAATGACTGAACTCCTCCAGAATGATCTCGTCGAGACTGCGGAGCGTGTTCTCGCTCTTGCTCAACATCTCCATGATCGTCCCCTTGCGGGGAAAGCGCTTGTCTTTTTCGTTGAGCCCCAGCTGCGACCGCACGAGCGCGATCAGATCTTCCGCATCGCCACGATCCAGAATCGTGAAGCTCGGCTCCACGCCAATCGACCGGCCGTGGCGCCTCAGCAAGAGATTCGCGACGGAATGGAACGTTCCTCCGCAGACTCGTTGACTTCTCGCCCCAATCAAATCACCCGCACGCTCCAACATTTCCTGCGCCGACTTGCGCGTGAACGTGAGCAGAAGAATATTCGAAGGGTCGACGCCGGAATCGATGAGATAGGCGACGCGATAGACCAGCGCGCGCGTCTTGCCGCTGCCGGCCCCCGCGATCACGAGAGAAGGGCCTTCACCCGCCGTCACCGCCGTCAATTGTTGGGGATTCAACGCCGCTGCGTAATCGATGGAGAGCTTGCGAGGAACAGCCTCGTCAACCGGCCGTTTGAGCACGTAAGTCTTAGTTTCTCGTTCCATGGAAATGAGCGAAGGAATTATTGGTAGTCTGGTTACCAGGGGAAGCGTTGTATAGCATACTCCCTACCCCCTTTCAAAGAACGACGAGCCTCAGAGCGCGATCAGCGTCCAGAGTTTGACGACCAGCCATACCACGAAGGCAATCGCCAGCAGCAAGAGCGCCGCCGTGCCCCCGATGATTCCACCCACATAGAACCAATCCGGGTGCGTTTCTCGGTCCGGCCTGATTGCAGCCTCGCGAAGCAAAGCGACGTTTCTCGCGTGACTCCGAAACCAGACCGAAAAGAAATCTCCAGCTATCGGGACCGCCACCACCACACCGTTGATCAACAGATTGAGGCTCATGCGGGCCAACACGATCCGCGGGACCCGCAGGCGCGTCGCCAAGCCAAGGATGATCGTGCCGATGAGATTAGCCAGCGCATCGCCGATTCCAGGGATGAGCCCGAGCAAAGGGTCCAGCCCAAGGTACAACGACGTGCCGGGAATCCTGACCGTCATGTCCAACATCTTCGCAAGAATGTCCGCCACCTCGATTAGGTGCTCGCGCACATCCTCACGCGACGAACGAGATCCTGAATCGGAATTCATCACGCTCCGCGACGTTCAGCGAATGGTTCAGAGGACAGAATAACGGGAGTGTCTGAGAAAGTCAGCTGGCAGGGAAACGAGCTTCCGTCACTCTACATTTGCTCACAACCGTTCATTCCATCAATGGTTCCTGACCATTTTGTCTTCCCGACAGCCAGAAAATTCCTCAACTCACGCGCAATGGAGCACAAAGCTAGCCCAGGCAGAGAACTGTCGCCACGGCAGCAAACACGTTGCGTATGTTGCGATGGCGATTCCATTGACCCAGAGACGCAACGTATAGTCGACGTCATGGTAAACGACGACTAGATTCCATCTCTTGGGCAACAGAATGCCTGTGATTCTGAGGGTGATTGAAGCTGGGTTATCATCTGGTAGTATCCCTATGCCTTCTCTCGGAACATCCCGGTTGCGCTGCTGATCGTATGGGACAAGGGGGCCTGACTGCGCCGTACCTGTCCTCGTTTCCAAGAAAGCAAGTCCGGGAAATAGACATCTCACAACTGAAGAGAGGTCGTTGCTCAGTTTCCATGCGTGGGCGTGTGATGCTTCAACAACAGCGTTAATATCTGGTACGCTTTTGCTCTCAAACGGAAACGAAAATTGATTCCACTTCAGCTCTGATCTGAGAGTTTCTGCCGCCTTTTCTGCCAAGGAGGGCGGCATACGTCCCTGTCTGAGCAGGCGGCGTTCATACAGAGGCGAAAATGTAGTCCGCATTGCGAAGTACCAATACCTGGCAGTCGCGTAGGCCGACGCGAGAAGAATCCCCAGCCCAACAAGCCCGGGTTTCGTTATTTTAGGTGGCAACCCTAAGGGCTTGATTGTCTCATTCGGATCTAGCTCAACCCCCGCTATCGAATACACAAAGAGGATAAGCCCAATGGCTAATGCGAATCTTCTGAGTTTAGTTAGGTCTGGCTGATCAGACATCATTGCCTCTATACAGTGGGTGGGCTAGGCTCGGCATTCATCTCAGCGAACACCAAGCACCCGCAATGACAACCAACGTACTCACAAAGAATGCCACGAGTGAGCTGTATGCGACCCCGAGATACAGACATCGATATACCCTGAACGCACGTGACCTCCCGCTTTGGAAATTAAATGAGGCGTGGTATCTAAAGAACTGCACTAGGCCTGCCAGAAAGAGGCCAAATGCAAAGATCGATATGCACTCGATGACAGGCTTAGCCAGCTGCGGTTGATCCTTCCAGATGGCTTGGAGAAAAGCCAACATCGCAACGGCACCTCCACCGTTTATCAGAAAAAGCCCTTTCACACCTTCACGCAGCGCATCGTTGCGCTGTTCAGTGAAATCTGAGGCCAGTAATCCAGAATTGCCTTCTTTATCAGCCATGTCTTTTCCCCAACGTTGAGTCCCACTAGTAAGTATGCTGACCGGCATCGCAGGCGCAGACAGACTGCATCGTGATCTCCCTACAGCGAAATATACGCCGCACCCCGAGTGTATGCTGCTGCCACAATTGGTCAATTCGCAAGATTTTGGGCTATTACATATCTCCCCCGTCGCTCACCAAGTACTCCTTACCACTGTAACTGATCTGTCGCCTTGCACGAGAGACGCCGGACTGATGCCTTGTCGAAGATGCCAATCCATGCTCCATCGGTAGGAATACAGCCAAACCATCTCTGACTCCCACTCCCTCCCATGACAAGATCAGGGTCCAAGATCAGGGTCGAGTCTTGCGATCGCATATTTTCCATACGGCACCTCTCTAGTGTTACTGAGCTCACTTCAAATCTTCCGCTTTACAGAGTAATCCTCTCGAGAAACTCGTACTCGCTGGTCGTGGCGCAGACAAGACTTTGCTGAAACAGCCTCTTTGATCGCCGAAGGCGTCTCCGTTATAATCGCGCCACTGAACAAGGGACTCTATGGCAACGGTCAACAAGGAATACCAATCGCAGCTCCGTCAGCTTGCCGAGCTCATGCTCGCCGTGTCGGGCGAATCGGTCACGATGATGAAGCGCAATGCGCCCGAGCAGGCGATGAAACTGAAGCGCCAGGACGAATGGGGCATCTATCTGGAGTTTCTCAAAGTGATGTTCAATCTAACCGACCGGCTGGTCGCCCTGTACATCCCGATCAAGGACCAGCTGGAGTTCATGAACGGGCTCGAAGATGTCGTGACCCAGCAATTGAAAAGCGTGCTGGAGCCGGCGTTCGGCAACAACGCCGATCAAATGGAAATCATGCTGACGATCGGCACCACAGTGGCGGAAAGCCGCCAGACCTATGAGCAGTACAAATTCCTCATTACTGAAGACTCCAAGGCCAAAAACGACATGTTCCACGATTTCGGCGAGAAGGTGGCCGAACTGCTCGGCGCACCCAGCAACGCCCAGCTCAGTTCGGCGGCGACGCTCTGTGCCAGCGCGATCGTGCCGGCCATCAGCGCGGTGCTGCAAGGGCAGGCGCCGCCCGCTCTTGAAACCACCTCGAACGCCCCGGCCATCGAAGACGCTGGCGGCGAGAAGGGAGCCACCGGCCAGGAGATCAAGTTGATCAGCCTGATGTCGAGCGTATCCGGCGAAGAAGTGGAGACTCGCTGGGGCCTTCACCCGAGATTCCGCCAAGATCTGACTCCCGCGGAGCTGCAGCAGCTCACCAAAATTTTAAACCGAGTTACAAAAATCCTTGGCGAACGTTATGCCACCGTGGCATTCTCCAAAGAGTGGGCCTCATGGCATAAGGCAGGACACGCCTGACCCGGATTAGGGAAACAGCTGTCTTGCCCCTTCGCTGCCCCACACCCATTGTGCAACCTTCGTCAAAGGAGCCTGCGTGGATACTTCTGATTACGTGAACGGTTCGCTCGGCCATCTCCCTCAGGGCCTCAGCCGCCTTTCGGAACTGGCGCAGAATTTCTGGTGGAGTTGGACCCTGGAAGCGCGCCAATTGTTCGAAGCGATCGATCCGACGCTCTGGTTTCTCACGCACCATAACCCGGTCAAACTGCTGGCCGAGGTGAAACCGGACCGGCTGGCTCGGCTGGCTGAAGATCCCTCGTTTCTCCGGCAGTACTCGGCGGTGTTCCGGCTGTTCGACGAGTACCGAGCCAACAAGAAAAGCTGGTTCGGCACGCAGCACGCCGACTTAACGAAGACCACCTTTGCCTACTTCTCCGCCGAATTCGGCTTACATACGTCCGTTCCCATTTATAGCGGTGGTCTCGGCATCTTAGCCGGAGACCATTGCAAAGAAGCCAGTGATCTCGGCGTGCCGCTTGTCGGCATCGGTTTCATGTACCCACAAGGGTATTTCCGCCAACGCATTACTCCGGAAGGGTGGCAGGAAGCGGCGTACGCGCCGTTCAACCGTGCGGACTCCCCCATTTATCCAGCACAGACCCCATCCGGGGAACCCTGCCGGTTTACCGTCGACATTGGCGGCCGCCACGTGACCGCCGTGGTCTGGAAGGTGCTGGTGGGCCGTGTACCGCTCTTCCTCATCGATACGGACGTCCCCGAGAACAACCCTGAGAACCGCGCCCTTTCTGCCCGCCTTTACGGAGGCGATCAGGAAATGCGGCTCTGTCAGGAAATCTTGCTGGGCATCGGCGGTGTACGCATGCTGCGTACGCTGGGAATCGCTCCCACCGTCTGGCACGCGAATGAAGGCCACTCGGCCTTTCTCACGCTGGAGCGCGTGCGCGAGCTGATCCAAAAGGGTTCATCGCACGCCGAAGCCAGCGAGATTGTTCGTCAGAGCACGGTCTTTACGACGCACACCCCGGTGCCTGCCGGCCATGACGTGTTCCCGCACCATCTGATGGATCGATACTTTGCCGGCTATTGGGAACAACTGGGCCTCTCGCGCGACGAGTTTCTCCGCCTCGGTGAGACACCGGAATCGCGCGGACAGGGTTTCAACATGACCGCGCTGGTCATACGGCTGTCAGCCCATGTAAACGGCGTGAGCCGCGAACATGGTCGAGTCACGCGTGAGATGTGGCGGCACTTTTGGCCGGGGTTACCGACCGAGCAGGTTCCCATCCGCAGCGTGACGAATGGGATCCATGCACCGACATGGATCTCTCCCGAACTCCATCGTCTGTACAGCAAATCGCTCAGCCCGACATGGACCAACAGCTGCGACGATCCCGCCATGTGGCAGCGCGTGATGGATATCCCGGACCATGAATTGTGGGCCGTTCGCCAAACGATGAAACGGAAGCTCATGAGTTTTATCCGAGAACGGGCCCGGAACGGCTGGATGTATGGGCAATTGCAGCCCTCTCAAGTGCTGACGCGCGGCACTCTGCTCGATCCCGAAGCATTGACGATCGGCTTCGCCCGGCGTTTTGCCACATACAAACGGGCGACGCTCTTGTTCCAAGACCTCGAACGGTTGAAGCTGCTCCTCCAAGACCGATGGAGGCCGGTGCAATTGATCTTCGCCGGCAAGGCGCATCCTGCCGATGAACCAGGGCGCTATTTCATTCACGAGGTCTTGAATTTTTGCCAGGACCATAAGCTG
>JACPZN010000070.1 GCA_016195505.1 Nitrospirota bacterium
ATGGCGTGCGGACGGATGCGTTCGACCTCGTTCAGGAGAAAGTCGATAGCCGCCACAGTCATCGCCCATTCGCCCAGCGGAAGGCCTTCCAGAACTGCGGCAATCTCGGGGCGAGATGTTGACGGATAGGTGTGGGACATGGCCGGCGCCGGCGCGAGAGGATCTGAGCCTGAACCACTGGCCGCCGCCCGTCTCCACAGCGCCAGGCAGGCAGCAAGCGGCATCGGGATTTCTTGAAATACCGCTCGTGCCGAATTCAGCAGGGCGCCCGTATCAGTTGATGCTTCGGTCGCTTGTGGCACCGTGTTCCCTTATTCGAGAGTGGATGGCTGTCGTGCCCACACAAACACACGATCCGCCTGCTGAGCGTCATGCTCGCGTTCACGCAATCGCCGCCGATGCGGAATGTCCGACTAGAGGCCAAGCAAGGCTTGCGCCACTCGTGAAGAGATTGCACAAGGAGAGAAATACGCGGTAGATAGTGGGGTGCTGGAGAGGCGGGTACCGAAGAGAGCGCTTCTGCCAGGCAAGAAGTGCCTAGGGCTCGGTAGATTCGTCATGGCTCTGACGGCGGCGTCAAGAATCCCAAATCGGTTTGCCGCTGCATCACGGAATACTCAATGGCCTTCTGGACGCTCCCTCCCCACCCGCGGTACTCGATGGCCTCTTTTCCGTTGAAGCGGAACTCAATCCCAAGAGAAATGGCGCCGTCACGTTCTGCAATATTCTTGATCACGCCGGCGAGATGCGAGACGTGGCCGATCCCGATCAGTTCGAATTCTAGATAGACCGTGGCGCCCAGCACCACGTCAGTGCGCGACCTCTGTAAAATGATTCGACATCCCGACAGGCTGACATCTTGTAGTAATCCGCCGATGGGAGCCGACCCATTCCGCAGGGCGAGCATTGCGTCTCCATGGGTACCTTGCATCAGCAGCAACGGTTCATTGCTGGGGACACGCGCATCCTTACGGAGATGGATTTCCTCGATCCTCCGGGGAAATGCGAGATACAGAAGAGGAAGCGGTGACATCTGTGCCATACGGACTTCGCTTTGGTATGCGACGAGCCGGCCGGCCACCATAGCACGGACGAGACAGTGAGTTCCCGTTTCGCACGGAACCGCTTGCCCGAAATGAAACGGCCATTCGCAAATCAGCCAGGCTCGCTCCTTCCAGCCCAGTAACGTGGATCCACAGTTCACTTTGTCTTGACCGGATCCGATGACCAGCTGGAGCGGCAATCCGACCACGAGAACCGACGAATGGACTGGTATATGCTCTGATTCCATTATGCAGCTTCCTTATCAAGAAACGTGCAAGGATCGATCCCCAGCGCAATCGGATCGAGGGTCGACGCAATCGTCCGATACGGGGGACAGAGCTGCGCCGCGAGATCGAGGTCGATTGGAGAGGATCGATGGCGCCCGACTTCGTCTTTGATCAGCACGACGAGAGGTCGTATCGGAGCGTGGCGATTGAATTGCTTCACAATCGCCGCCTCCCCCGTATTGAGCGAGACACAGGAACCGACGGGGTAGACCCCGACAACCTGTACGAACTGTTGAACCAGTGTCCCGTCCACATGACCCTGGCCCCCCAATCTATAGAGCATCTGAAGGGTATCGTGTGGGGTTTTCCCTTTGTGATAGCAACGGTCGCTCGTTACAGCATCATAGATATCTACAATGGCGGCAATGAGGCCAAATTGACTGAGATCTATTTTTGATCGTCGATGGGGATACCCGGTCCCGTCAACGCGTTCATGATGCTCCAGTGTGGGATTCAGAAACACATCGGCGAGGCCGGTGGTGTTCGACAGAACTTCTGCCCCGCGCATGACATGTTGCTTCATGATCTCGAACTCGTCGACCTGATAGCGCCCCGGCTTGTTGAGAATTTCGATCGGAATCAGCGTTTTGCCGATGTCATGCAGCAACATGCCGGTTCCTAGCTGAAGCAGCGGCGTACGCGCATACCCGAGATGCCTCCCGACCGACAGTGCCAGGGCGGACGTGTTGACGGAATGGAAAAAAGTGCCAGGGCAGACGTGTTGACGGAATGGAAAAACGTATAGTCGTCGAACTGTTTGAGGCGTGTCAGACTGGTGAGCGCATCCGGGCTGCGCAGGATGCTGTCGACCATGCTCCCCACCACGTCACTCACCGCCTCCATATTCAGCGCGCGACCCATCCGGACATCTCCCATGGCTTGTTGAATAATCAATTTGGCGGCCCGATAGACTTGTCGTGCTCCAGGCAGCTCCTCGACAAACGGAACGAGCGGCGGTTCGGGTGTCACCGGTCGCGCCATCGGCTGAGCGAATTCAGCTTTGATCGGCCTGACCGGCACGACCGGCACGACCGAGCCGGAGTCCTGGTCGGTGTCGTCAATCTCGATATCGAGTTGTTGGACACCGCTGGCGTGCAGTTGTTCGATTTGTACCGAGGAGGTAATGGTGAATCGATGACGCAAGAACGGCGTAGCCAGCCATGAGCGGTCGAGTTTCTCGACTTTCATCCCGATTTTCAGCTGATCAATGGATATCCGCTTCCGCATCGTAACTACTCAGGTAGATAGG
>JACPZN010000096.1 GCA_016195505.1 Nitrospirota bacterium
GCCCGGTTCTCGCTCATTGAAAACTTTTCACCAATGACCCGACGACCAAATTCCATCCATCAGCCAGCACAAAGAGAATGAGTTTGAACGGGAGGGAAATGACGGCTGGAGGCAACAACATCATGCCCATGGACATCAAAATACTGGCCACCACCATATCGACGATCAGAAACGGGATATAGATGAGAAAGCCGATCTGAAAGGCGACTCGTAATTCGCTCAAGATATAGGCGGGAATCACCACATGGATGGGCACTTGATCGACTGTTTCAGGTTTAGGCAGCTTGCTGAGATCAATAAAGAGTTCGAGATCTTTATCGCGTACTTGTTTCAACATAAAGGCGCGAATCGGCTGTATCCCTTTCGTCCAGGCCTCCTCGTACGAAATTTGTTCCGCGAGGAGAGGCTGCAGGGACTGGCTATAGACGGCCTGTCCCACCGGAGCCATCACAAAGACCGTGATGAACAAGGCGAGGCTGATGAGAACCTGATTGGGCGGCACCTGCGGCGTCCCCATCGCCTGGCGGAGGAACGAGAGGACAATCACGACCCTCGTAAAGGACGTGACCATGAGGAATCGACGTTGGTCCGTGCTGGTCCTGCTCGCGGCGATCCTGGCGATCGCCGCGTGGCCGATGCTCGGCCGGGCCGCCCGGGATCAGGACAGCGACAAGAAAGCCATCCCTTATTGGGTGCAACCGACCGAGCCGACGGTACCTCGGAGAGAAACTGTTGGACTCGTTCCCGATCCGTGATATGGCCGAGCGACACCAGTTCCGTCGGGGTCATGCCAACAACGAGGAACTCCCCTGCCACCGATACCAGAGAAATCGTCTTGCGCGGACCGATGTACCCGCTGCCGATCACCTGGACAATTTGCGCGGATCCAGGCGCAGACAACCGAGCGCCACCAAATCGACGAACCAGAAGGACGAGGCCACCTATAAGGGCAAGCACGAGGGCCAATGCCGACGCCATTCGTATGAAACTATCCCAAAAGTCGATCACGTATTCTCCGTTCCTTCAGTCTTGTTTATTTGGTCTGTTTGGTTTGTCTCGTTTGTTTGGTTGAACCAGACCATCCAGATAAACGAAACAAACCAGATGAACCAGACAAACTTCTATGCGAGTTGTTGAACGCGTTCGGCCGCGCTGATGACGTCGGTGAGGCGGATGCCGAATTTTTCGTTCACCACGACCACTTCGCCCCGTGCCACCAGCTTGTTATTGACCAGCACTTCCATCGGTTCTCCCGCAAGCTTTTCGAGTTCGATCACCGACCCCTGCCCGAGCTGCAGCAACTCTCGAATCACCATCTTCGTGGACCCAACCTGCACGGTGACCAGCATCGGAATGTCGAGAATGAAGTCTATGTTCTTGGGCGCTGGGGCCGCTCCGCCTCCGTCAAGCGATGGAAATGACGCAGGCGCCGGTGAAGAAGTGGGAGAGGGTGTCTGGGTGGGAGCGTTCGCGCCGGCATTCGCTACTTCGTTGTTAGCCATGAATGGTTCTCCTCCATCGTGTGAGTCGCTTACGCGATCACCTTTTCAACGCGGCAGGCATGGTTCCCCTTCGAGACGCCGGGGCTTCCTTGAAACTTCAAATAGCCTTCAACAAAACAATTGAGCGGATCGCCCGGCCGTTGGTCCAATAAGATGAGATCTCCCGGAGCGAAGTCCAACAGATCTCGTACCTTGATCGAGGCGGTTCCGAGCTGAACCGTCACGGCAAGCGGGCACTCTTGCAGCTTTTCATGAAACCTGGTGGCCCAACTTCCGTCTTGCTCGACCTGATCCGACACGATGCCCGAATAGAGTTTTTCCTTAATGGGCTCAAGCATCGAATAGGGATACACCAGAAAGAAATCGCTGGTGGTCTCTCCGAATTGGACTTGAAGGGTGGTCACGAAGACGATTTCTGACGCAGAGACCACCATGGCGAATTGAGGATTGACTTCTGAGCGGACCAACTCGGTCTTGACCGTGAGTGCGGCGCGCCAGGCTTTCTCCATGTCCGCAAACGCCAACTGCACAAGCTTTTTGATGATCCGTAATTGAATCGGCGTGAAATCCCGGCCTTCAGGCTTGACATGCGTTTGTGCCTTCCCACCGTAGAAATAGTCCACAATGAGGTAGACCAG
>JACPZN010000097.1 GCA_016195505.1 Nitrospirota bacterium
GGCAGTCTTGCTAAGGGAAGCGTTGTTGCCGAACTTGGTCCAAACACTCGAGGGAACTCCTGCATTCGTTCATACGGGTCCGTTCGGCAATATTGCCCACGGGAATTGCTCGATTCTTTCCGATGCCATAGCCCTGCGTTGTGCGAACTACGTCGTTACAGAAGCCGGATTCGGGAGCGACCTCGGGGCGGAGAAATTTTTCAATATCAAGTGCCGTCTCTCAGGATTCAAGCCGGCGGCGGCCGTGGTGGTTGCAACGCTTCGTGCACTTAAACTTCACGGTGGAGGAGGAGCGGTCAAGGTTGGAAGCCCGCTTCCGGTAGGGCTTACCGGGCCTAATCAGGAAGCGCTGGTAAAGGGCTTTGCAAACTTGGAACAGCATATTGCGAACGTGAAGGCCCATGGGGTTCCCGTGGTGGTGGCGGTTAATGCATTCATCAATGATCCAGCGGCTGAGTTGGAATGGGTTCGCGAGCGTTCTCGAGAGGTCGGTGCGGTGGATGCTGCGGTCTCGACCCATTGGGCCGATGGCGGCCAAGGGGCAGAAGCGTTAGCGAAGGCGGTGGTTAGAGCCACAGAGGAACCATCTATGTTCAGGCATTTATATGACGTCGCCTGGCCGATCAAGAAGAAGATTAAAACGATTGCTACGCAAATGTATGGGGCCTCTGACGCGTCGTTCGATGAGGAGGCCGAGCGAGACATCGAGTTGGCGCAGCAGCTCGAACTTGACCGGCTGCCCATCTGCATGGCGAAGACGCCGTTATCGTTGTCGCACGATCCAGCCTTGAAGGGGCGCCCATCCGGGTTTACGCTGCCGATCAAGGAGGTCCGAATGCTCGCTGGGGCTGGGTTTCTCACAGCCGTTTGTTCAGGCATTCAACTCATGCCGGGTTTGCCGAAGAAGCCGGCAGGCGAACGAATTGGAATTGATCCAGGCACGGGGGAGATTGTGGGGCTGTCCTAAGACTAGCGCTGCTTAAGATAGCGGAAGAATTCTGAGTCCGGACCCATCACCATGGTGGACTTATCTTTGAAGGTTTTCTTGTAGGCTTCCATCGAGCGTGTAAATTCAAAAAAATGAGGATCCTGCCGATACGCGTCGGCATAGACTCGAAAGGCTTTCGCATCCCCCGCGCCACGAAGTTCCTCCGACTCCTTGTACGCCTGAGCCAGAATAATTTCGCGATCCTTTTCCGCCTCTGAGCGGATTTTTTGTGCTTCCTCCGCTCCCTCTGCACGGTATTGCTTCGCCTGTCGATCTCGCTCAGTTTGCATTCTGGCGAACACGGCCCTCTCATTCTGCTCGGGAAGATCGGCGCGTTTGATTCTTACATCGTGAATTTCAATTCCATACGCCGACGCTTTTTCATTCGATCGCTGGGTCACGATTTTCATGAGGTCGCCACGATGTGATGCGACGATTTCCAAAAGGTCATGGCGCCCGAGTTCGACCCGGAGCTCTGAATAGATAATATCGTTGAGCCGTTGCAGCGCGCCCCGTTGAGATTGAAAACTCTGAAAGACCTTGAGGGAGTCGACAATCTTCCATTTGGCATAGTTGTCGAGAAGGAGGGTCTTCTTGTCTTGAGTGATCACATCTTGCGCGGCTGAGTCATAGTCCAGCAGACGCTTATCGAAGTAGATGACCTCTTGAACAAACGGCAGTTTTGCATAGAGCCCAGGCTCAGTGAGGTTACGAACAGGCTTCCCGAGTTGGACCACGATCGCGGTCTGGGTGATGTCCACAATAAAGAGCGGTGAGGCTCCCAGGAAAAACAGGCCGGTGATGACCACCAGCACTGCAATAATGAACCCCTGCTTGGTCATGGATTCTGGCCCTCGGCGGCGGTAGTAGGTTTGGGTTTGAGGCGGTCGAGCGGAAGGTACGGCAACATACGATCGGCTGTCTTGCCATCAATGATTATTTTCTCGATGTTCGGCAGAATTTCCTCCATCGTTTCGATATAGATCCGCTTGCTGATGATGTCTTTGGCTTGATTGTATTCTTTCAATGTCGCCAGAAAACGGTTGGCTTCACCTTGAGCACGATCCACCCGCGCCTGAGCATTACCCTTGGCCTGGTTCACGACCTGAGCGGCTTCGCCTTGGGCTTTGGGGAGGATGTCGTTACGATAGCTCTGAGACTGATTGATCAGTTTCTCCCGATCTTCTTTCGCATTCGTCACATCCTTGAACGCAGCCGCCACGGCCTCTGGTGGACTCACGTCCTGAAGCTGGATGGCCGCGACCTGGATGCCGCCCTGATACTGGTCGAGAAGGGATTGCAGGAGTACCTGGGTATCCTGCTGGATCTGGGCTTTGCCGGTTGTCAGCGCTTCGTCGATTTTACCCTTGCCGACCACTTCTCTCATTGAAGCCTCGGCGGCCTTGCCGATCGTCTCACTCACCTCTGCGACATTGAAGAGATAATTCGAAGACTCTTTAATCTTGTATTGCACGATAAATTGGACAGCCAGGATGTTCATATCGCCGGTGAGCATCAGGGCCTCTTGCGCCAGCATTTGCTGACGGCCTTGCCGATCGGTTCGGAACCCGACCTCGATACGATGGAGTTTCTGGACTTTCGGCTGCAGGACCGATTCGACAAGAGGGATCTTCAAATGAGGACCAGGCTCTACTGTTCGGACAGGGGCACC
>JACPZN010000113.1 GCA_016195505.1 Nitrospirota bacterium
GGCGTCGGCCTCCTGGTGGCCGAGAATATACGCTGTCTGTAAGTGCGTTGCGTCGGTGCTGTATCCGCACTGATGCACCGATAACAGCACCCAACCTCGCGCCAGGTACGCGTTAACTAGTTTCTCGGTGCGCACAATGTCCCTGACACCGCCCATGATTTCTCGAATCTGGCGAATGTTTGAGTAATCCATGTGTCAACCTCCTACGTAGCGTGAACAGACCTACTCGTCACCGACCCGTGTTGTGATTGGCAAAGACGACAGGAATCGCCTTTGAACGATGTGGGAGGTGATACTTGCCGCTGAGACTATTCCAGCGGACGATCAGTAGATCGGCCAGGGAACGGAAAATGTCATGCGGGAAGCGCACCTTACTGCGGGCGTCGTTGCTCCAGGTCACGGGGATCTCCCGTATTGAGTAGCCCAGTTTGTCGGCGACAAAGAGGACCTCGACATCAAAACCCCAACGCTGGATCATCACGCGGCGGAAGATTGCCTCGGCAGCGCACTCGGAAAAACACTTGAAGCCACAGGTAAAATCGGAGAGCGGCAGTTGCAGGATCGATTGAGTCAGAAAGGTAAAGCACTTCCCCAGCGTTTTGCGCAGCTTGCCCTGGTCGACCAGGATCGACGCTCCACGCTGCTTGCGGGTCCCAATCACAATGTCTACCTCTGAAAGACTGGGCAAAAATCGGTCGAGTTCAGTCATGGGGGTAGAAAGGTCGACGTCGGCGAACAGCCGATAGCGTCCCGTTGCGGCTAACATGCCCTGCTGGATTGCGTAGCCTTTGCCACGGTTAGGCGCATAACTTACCAATCGCACGTCGTGATCGGCCTGGAACGCTTGCAACTTCAGCAATGTGTCGTCAGTGCTGCCATCATTCACGATGATGAGTTCACTGCTGAAGGCCTGGCTGCTTAAGTACTCATAAATCGTCTGAAAGCCAGACAGCCGCTGGCTTTCGTTATAGACGGGAATGATGACTGATAAGAAGGGTTTTGTAGCGCTCATGAGACACCTCCAGACGTGTTTTTGGCGACCAGAACCAGACTGAGACCAAATGGAACTGATGCATGATGGACCATTGCCGCTTCAATGCCGCTGATAAAACCAAAGACTCGGTTCATCAAGGGCGTGGACAGCTTAAAATCCGAGGGGTAATCACCTGATGGAAAGAGCCGAGACTTTGTAAGACGTATCAAAAAGACAGGTATGAGCAGAAATGAGTACATGTACGACAGCTTCAGAACCTGGAACCCATGCTGTTCGACGGCCTGGCTCAACGTGCGCTTGTTGTAACGGCGCAGGTGGTGCAGGGCCACATCCCATTGGCTCCACATCCACTGGTAGGCAGGTACCGTGATGAGCAGAATACCGTCTGGTTTGAGGAGCCGGGAGGCTTCTTCAAGCGTGGGGGCTTGTTCAGTATGTTCCAGCACGAGCCTCAAAACCGGTGCGACCAGCAGGCTCCAGGCAGATATTGGACAGCCCTCGTTTTCGACAGAATTCGATAGCTTCTCTGGAGATATCGACACCCCATGCAGTACCGAGTTCACCAAACGTTTCTACGTTCTTTCCGGTTCCACAGCCGATATCCAAAATGTGCGGCTTAACCGTTCGGACAAACTTTCGCAGCAACTGCAGACAGGTGCGTCGTTTAGCAATATGCCACCAGTGAGTATCTTCAAGCTCATAGAGATCCTGGTACAGATACGTTTGCATGATCTTCTCCTTCGGCATCGCGTCGAACACATTGAGCCTCTCCCGGATCAGGACCGGGATTCAGCGATAAATTTGCAAGGCGGTGATGCTATCATCGACCTGTGGCAGCCAGTTCTGCGGGACGGTGACCAAGTCGGCGCACTGCGTTGGTCCCGGTCGCGTTGAAACACTGGGATGTATTTCAGGAACAGTGGCCTTAGAAAGCGTTCCGTCGGCGCTCAAGTTGAAAACCGCTGCGTGGTCAAAGGTCAGTCGATAAGGCAGGTCATTGGGCGACTGCGACACGTCCTTCATTCGGACCTGCCAGCCATCGATCACAAACTTGCCCTGGTAAGCTGGTGAACCGAGTATCAGGCATGAGACATCAAATAGGTGGTAATTGAAGCCCAGGGGAGACTCGCTGCCGTCATCCAGGATGAACAGGATCGGTGTGCCAGGCGGCAGCACTGGG
>JACPZN010000114.1 GCA_016195505.1 Nitrospirota bacterium
AAGGCGTGCGCCTTCGCCATTAATCCAAAAGGCGTCCCAGTCGGCTCCACTCCGAAAATCAATCCTGCGTTTGGCCCAGTAGCTGGCGCTATTGGCCATCATGAAATCCCAGTCGTTCCCCCAAGGGTAGCGCCGTCCATCGGTGCCGCGCGCAGCCTTTTCCCATTCGGCTTCGGTGGGGAGCCGTTTGCCGGTCCATCGACAATAGGCAGCGGCATCATCCCAGCTAACATTGACGACAGGATGGTCTTCAATACCGGGTAAAGGGTGATTGCTTTCCCACAGTGTCCGGGCTGGGTTGGAGTTCGCCGGAGGTCGATGACTCGTAGCTTGTATAAATGCGGCGTAGGCACGGTTGGTGACTTCAAGGCGGTCGAGTAGAAAACTGCTGAGATAGACTCGTCTTTCTGGGTGTTCATCAGTCAAGCCATCCGTTCCCTCAGGCGTCCCCATCGTAAACTCTCCGGCAGGGACCAGGACCATATCTGTGAGAATTTCTGAGCCGACAGCTGATGGCTGTTGGCTGATGGCGAGAAGGATCAGGAACGGGAAGAAGGCGCGATGCGCCTTAGGGTTTCTTGATGTTGCACGCCTTAGCGACAGCATCGCGGTATTGAAGCCAAAGTGAAAGGCTTTTCTTGAGGTTAACAAGGACAGATCGCTGAAGTGCCGGCGTCGTGAAATTGACGACCATGTGATAGGCGTCATGACGGTGTCCTGTTTCGACCAGCTGGTGGGCGCGAATCAGATCCATGCGATCAGCTGAGAGGCCATGGTGCCGAACGAGCGGATGGTTTTGGATCACCATCTCGATATCTTCTGCGCTCTTAGGTTTAGACGGTTCATGTAGTTCTTTCCGATCCTTCACGCTGCCTTCGACAAAAATAGTCAATATTGCGGCACCCATGACCCAATGGCGGTGAGTCGACATCTTGTCGATCCATGCGCGATAGGTTCGGCTGGCTGGTAACGGACGGGCATGCTCGAAGTCCTCAGCGCCGAACCCCAACCCCTCCATCATCGACAGAAAAAGTTCCGGGTGAGATTTTCCAAGAGAGAGGCCGCCCGTGTCTTCCTCATAGATGTTCTCGGCCAACATGCGGCGGACGGAAGGAGGAGGATTCTTTCCATGGATGCGCGCGAGGAAAACGGGAAAGTCTCGGACGTACACAACGTATTCTTGCTGGAAGTGAATCTTCAGCTGTTCTTTCGTAAGACGGCCCGCGGCAAAGTGCTCCCAGGCCCAGTGATGCTTTCCGTCCATAACATGGAGGAGAGCTTCGAGAAATCGAGATTGTGTCATGCGCGCAGTCATTGTGTCTTGCCTTCTTGGCTGAGGCGTCGTTACAATTTATCGCGTGGAGGAGTGGGCCGATGAATCCGATAACAGTCCAAGATCCAGATCAAATCTTAAACCTGCTGGCCGAAGTGACGCTCCGGGGGACAGGCTTTACCGCCGAATCCCTTCTCGACTATGTTCTAGAAGAAGGATTTACAGAGCCAATCTTCCTTAATGCCAGTGGTGAAGATCCCACAGCTTTCTACAAAGGGCAACCGAATGCCTGGGCGATTTACCAGGTCCGTGAATGGAAGCGCGTGCTCACGATTTCCGGTGGTCCCGGCCAGGAGCGCCGTGCGCGAATTACGGAAACGCCATAGCTGGTTTCTCAGTGTAAAGGGATGGGCGGGAAAGTGCAATCAATCGGCAGGTTTTTAGAGCGAACGAGCGGACGGTCATCGGTGGGTCACGCATGCAGATGATTCATCTAACCAGCGCACAAGACGTAGGCGAGCTGGCCATCATCAAAAGCCTGCTAGATGGCAATCGCATTGCCTACGTGATCCACGGCGAACATGTAAGCAGTCTTTATCCAGGGATGCCCTTCTTCCTAAGCCGGGTGATGGTCCATGTGTCAGATCAAACCCGCGCAGCAATTCTCCTCAGCAGACTCAGGCTCTCGATCCGGGAAACATCAGCCTAGATCGTCCGGCTTCAAAGTTACGTGTCTTTTGCAATAATTGGAGCAGCTCAATCAAGGCTGGAATTTGGAATGCGGTTTCTCGGCAGGGAAGTCTCGAGAGCGGCGTTCGCCGGCACCTTCATACCATCCCCCAATGAGTGAGCCTTCTTCAAAGTATAGGTAGCGGTGTTTCACGACCGCCGCGCTTTCCCAGTCTTCAAAAATCCATTCTTCCCGGCGGAGTCCGTCTTTGGTAAAGGACGTATTGATGGTCTGTGGCCCACCCCAGGATTGCAGGACTTGATCTTTTGTCATGCCGACCATGACACGATGCTGTTCGATGTGCGTCTGAAAGTCCGGGTCGCGGAAGTGGACGATCATGGGCCAGACCACCATCAGGAAGAAGAAGACCGCCAGGCCTGCGTAAATTGCCATGCGCACCGGCTTGCGCCGAATAAGCGACGGTTCTTCTACAGATGGTTCTGTCTGGGATTGTTCCATGGTCCGGCTGTCCTGACAGGTGCGCGCATGCTAACGAAGGGGAAATGGGGGAGTCAAGGAGCGAACGGGGTTGTTCTGAAAAATCAGATAGATAGGACGAAGAGCTATACTTTCATTGGAGAAGTTTTGGCAGCCATTGAGGCCGTGACAATGAAACGTTCTCATCAAGGGTTCCACATGCTGCAGGCGATGCTGGCCCTCTTGATCATTGGGATAATATGGATTGTTCCCAAGGCCGGAGCAACGACCATTTATTCCTACATCGATGACAAGGGGAATCCGGTCTATACCGATGCGCCAGAAACCATTCCCGAAAAGTACCGAGCAAAAGTAAAAACCTATGAGCAACCGAATCCAAAAGCTACGACTCCTTCGCTCGTGCAGTCAGTGCAGCAGACAGTCAAAGAGCAGGCCAAGAATTTTGGATTCAAGGTGCCGTCGTTTCAGGTCGAAATGGAAGGCTTCAATCCTACCCAGTCAAGAATTCTCACCTATGCTGGAGCGCTGGCGGTGGTGCTGCTGGTGATGATGTATATCAGCAAAAGCCAGCTGGTGCGGATGTTGGGGTTCTGCCTGCTGGTCGTGGTCGGGATCGGGGCTCCGGTACTCATGTATGTGAGCGATGGTGGCCCGATGGACGCAATGAAGAAAAAAGCCACCGCTACAGGACAAGCCCAACAGGACCGTCTCCAGCAAGCCCCACAGTAAGTCTTCTCACCTTCTAGACGGATTCGCATTATCCGCTACTCCGCGTACTTGGGCATCGGTATGGGTTTGACCGGTGATGCTGGAGCGGTGGACTGTTGTGCGAACTCGCTGGAGTAGGGATTGAGGATAGGCTCGTGGGTATGCCGCTGTCGAAGTTTCACTAGCTGTAAGCTCTGCGTACCGATCTCGACCCGGTCGATCAAAGCTTTTGTGGTGAGCCGATCGGGGAGCCCCTGTAGCGAGAACAATTGGTAGCTCAGTGTCCAATCCAGTTGGTCTTTCCCCTTCTCCTTCGTGATGAAGCGGGCTGCCGGTGAAGGCGTCCCTTTGAACAACAGCACCCAGATGTTCGATCGAAAGGCGGGACTGGCTGGGTCGACAGAGGGACGGAACTCAGGAATCAATGACGGAAGTTGGGTGATCGGCACGGCCGGAGAAAATTCGATGTCGACCAGCCGCACGAACAGAGGCCGGTTTTCATTCGAATCGTTCGGGTCGACCGCGTAACTGAATGAATAGCGGACGTCGACGCCGCCACGCTTGAACGTGTAGACATCCTCCCCGTTTTCGGGCGATACGAGTTTGCTGAAGTATTTTGACCAGTCGGTGATCGGGTAATAGGTGAAGACTCGAAGGGCGGATTTGCGATCGCGTACCGCCTGCGGCATGCCGAGCTTGTCGTGCAACTCTTGCTGCGTGAGGCCCAAAAATCCGTCTTCGAAATAGGGTGCCGCGTGGAGATTCAATGGAACTATCCACGGGAGAAGGAATAAAGGAACGGCAGTGAGAATGGCTGACCTTGCAATGTGACGCTGCAACAGATTCCTCTTCACGATCGAACGCCATGTTATCGACGGATCCAAATCGATGTCAAGGAAGCCGCGGTCGGCTTGCTGGCTCACACTGCTTCCAGTATGATCGCGAGCAGGTTATGGTGATTCGTAGGAGGACGTGGAGTTGACCGCGCAGATAACGAAGACCCCTCCGATAGAAGCGCTGCTCAAGGAGCGCATTCTTATCCTCGATGGGGCGATGGGGACCATGATCCAGCAGCGGAAGCTGGAAGAGGCCTCGTTCCGCGGCGAGCGGTTCAAGGATTGGAAGAAGGACCTGAAGGGTCACAACGATCTCTTGAATCTCACGCAGTCGGCGATCATCGAGGATATCCATCGCCAGTACCTCGATGCCGGGGCAGACATTGTCGAGACCAACACATTCAACTCCCAGGCCATCTCTCTGGCTGACTATCACATGGAGTCCTTGGGTTATGAGCTGTCCAAGGCCGGGGCAGAATGCGCCAAGCGCGCGGTTGAAAAGGTCCAGGCAGCCCAGCCGGGTCGACGGTGTTTCGTGGCCGGCGCGATTGGCCCGACGACAAAAACGTCCTCGATCTCGATCGACGTCAACAATGCGGCTGCGCGGGGGACGACGTATGAAGAATTGGTGGCGGCTTACAGTGACCAGGTTCGGGGACTGCTCGACGGGGGCGTCGATCTCCTCTTGGTCGAAACGATTTTCGATACGTTGAATGCCAAGGCGGCCTTTTTTGCCATTCAGCAAGTGTTTGACGGTGGCGGGCGTCAAGTGCCGATCATGGCCTCGGTCACCTTCATTCAAGCGGGAAGCAATCGCGGTGTGACAGGACAGACCGTTGAGGCCTTCTGGAATTCCATTTCGCATGTGCCTCTGCTGAGTGTGGGAATGAACTGCGCGCTCGGGCCGAAGGAAATGCGTCCACTAATAGAAGAACTGTCGCAGCTTGCCCCGATCTATATCAGCAGTCATCCGAATGCGGGCTTGCCTAATCCGCTGCTGCCCACTGGATTTCCC
>JACPZN010000115.1 GCA_016195505.1 Nitrospirota bacterium
AAAGCGGAGGCAGCGTCAACGTCAGCGAATGCGGGAGGTCGTGGCATGGACTCTCGACGGAATGAACGCCGCCGAAGTTCCCGACGTTGCTGCCGCCGTACATAATGGAGTCAGTGTTGATTACTTCTTGGTACCAACCGGCTTCGGGAACGCCGATGCGATAGCCGTGACGGGGAACGGGGGTGAAGTTGCAAACGCAGACAATGGCTGTGGCATTGGTCTTTGCTTTCCGGAGATAGACGATGACAGAATTATCGGCGTCGTTGAAGTCGATCCACTGAAATCCGCTCCAATCGAAGTCCGCTTCATGTAAAGCCGGTTCCGCTCGGTACACCCGATTCAAATCACGAATCAGACGCTGAAGACCGCGGTGCGGTTCGAAGTCGCAGAGATGCCAATCCAAGCTGGTGTCGTGATTCCATTCCCGCCACTGGCCGAACTCTCCCCCCATAAAGAGCATTTTCTTGCCGGGGTGGCTGTACATGTATCCGTGGAGCAGCCGGAGATTCGCAAACCGCTGCCAGACGTCGCCGGGCATCTTGTCGAGCAAGGTGCGTTTGCCATGGACGACTTCGTCGTGTGAAAGGGCCAGCAGGAAGTTCTCGGTGAAGGCGTAGAGCAATCCAAAAGTGATCTGGTTTTGGTGAAAGCGCCGATGAACCGGATCGTGCTCGAAGTAATCCAACATGTCGTGCATCCAGCCCATGTTCCACTTGAACGTAAAGCCGAGCCCGCCTGTATAGGTGGGCCGTGAGACCCCGGGCCAGGAGGTGGATTCTTCGGCGATCGTGATCGCACCGGGAAATTCGTGATGGACCAGGACATTGAGCTCTTTTAACAACGAGACGGCTCCGAGGTTTTCATTCCCGCCGAATTCGTTGGGAATCCACTCGCCGGCTTTTCGTCCGTAGTCGAGATAGAGCATCGAGGCCACGGCATCCACGCGCAGGCCGTCGATATGGTACTTGTCCAACCAAAAGAGCGCGCTGTTGAGGAGAAAAGTGCGGACCTCCGGGCGATCGTAATTGAAGATACGGCTATGCCAATCGGGATGATGGCCGAGACGCGGGTCGGCATGATCGTACAGATGCGTGCCGTCGAATGTCGCCAACCCGTGGGGATCGTCCGGGAAATGCGCCGGAGCCCAGTCCATGATCACTCCCAGGCCCGCCTGGTGGGCTGCGTCCACAAAGGCCATGAAATCTTCGGGCGAACCGTACCGGCTAGTGGCGGCGAAATAGCCCGTTGCTTGATAGCCCCATGAACCGTCGAAAGGATGTTCGGTCACTGGCATCAGTTCGAGATGGGTATAGCCGAGATCCTTCGCATAAGGGATCAACTTCTGAACGAGTTCACGATACGTGAGCCAGCGGTTTCCCTCCTCCGGAACACGCATCCAGGATCCCAAATGGACTTCGTAGATGGAGAGGGGAGCGGCTAGAGGATTCCATTGCGATCGTGCAGTCATCCATGCGCGGTCGTGCCACGTGTACCGAGACAGATCTCGCACGACGGATGCGGTGCGTGGGCGGAGCTCGCTAGCCTGACCGTAGGGATCGGCCTTCACCAGCAGCGTCTCATGCTGCCGTGATCGGATCTCATACTTGTAGAGGGTGCCTTCGGGCAGATCGGGAATAAACAGTTCCCAGAGTCCGGTAGCACCTCGATTAGTCATGGGGTGACAGCGTCCATCCCATCGATTGAAGTCGCCGACGACGCTCACGCGGGAAGCGTTGGGAGCCCACACGACGAAATGAACGCCCGTGACATGCTCGACGGTCCGGACATGGGCGCCCAGGCTCTCATAGGCCTTGTAGAAGGTCCCTTCAGCAAACAGATGGAGTTCGAAATCCGTCAAGAGCGGCGGGAAGGCATAGGGATCGCGAGTTTCTGCTATGGTACCGTCGAGCTGAGTTGTTCGCAACCGATATGACGGCATCTGCGTTTTGAAAGGGGTAAGGGCTTCGAACAGGCCGGCCTCGTGCAGACGCGTCATTCGCAGAACGGACCCCGAGGGTGTTGCCGGTATTACATCTGCCTGCGCCGCATAGGGAAGCCAGGCTCGAATGACGAGACAAGGCTTGCCGTCGATTGAGCTGGAGTGCGGGCCGAGCACGGATCGAGGATCCCAGTGTGTGCCTGCGATGAGGCGGTCGAGATCATCTTTCTGGAGCGTTGTCTGCGACAGCATGACTCCTATCCTAAAGCGAGTGGCGTAGATTGGGAAGGAGAAAATGTTCTCCGCGGCGGGTCTGACACGAACTGCATCGCAAAAGACGACTCTCATTGCATTGCTGCAGGGGTCTCCGGATAATGCGTGAAAGATTCCGATCCACGCGTCATTTGTCAGACAACAGGAGGCGTTGAATGTCTTCCGTGTCTCTGGCCCTCCTCATCTTCGGTCTGTGCTATCTGGTCATCATGACCGAGCGGATCCACAAGACGATCGTGGCGCTGTTCGGAGCGGCGGTGATGATCGGACTCGGTGTGGTGTCGCAAGACGAGGCATTCTATTCCCATGAGTTCGGTGTCGACTACAACGTCGTGTTTCTGCTGATCGGGATGATGGTGATCATTAACATCGTTCGTGAGACCGGCCTCTTCGAGGTCTTGGCCATCTGGGCGGCGCAGCGAGCCGACGCGAAGCCGTTTCGTCTGCTGGTGTTGCTGGCCCTGTTGACGGCCGGGCTCTCGGCCATGCTCGATAACGTGACGACTGTGCTGCTCATGGCGCCCGTCACCTTGGCGATTACCAAACGATTGGAGCTTAATCCAGTTGCATATCTTCTCACTGAGGCGCTTGCGTCGAATATCGGCGGGACCGCGACGCTCGTCGGTGATCCGCCTAACATCATGATTGCCAGTAAGGCCGAATTGGGGTATCTCGATTTTCTGCTGGTCTTGGGTCCTATCGTGGTGGTGCTCATGGCCGTGTTTGTGGCTGCGCTGTGGGTCATCTTTGGACGAACAATGGCCGTGGCGCCGCATCTCCGATCGGCAGTGTTGTCATTGAGTTCACAGGAGGCTATTACAGATCGAGCGTTCTTGCACCGCTGCCTCTGGCTGCTCGGGATCGTCAATGTGGGGTTCTGTGTTCACTCGCTCATTCATCTTGAACCGGCCACGATTGCGCTCCTCGGAGCGAGTCTCTTCATGCTGATCGGTCATGCGAGACGGAAGCCGGAGGATGCGGAAGAGTTGTCGTATTTGACCGATGTCGAATGGAAAACCATCTTCTTTTTTATCGGGTTGTTTATATTGGTCGGTGGATTGGTCAAGGTCGGCGTGATTCGGTACCTGGCGGACCAGCTGGTGGCGCTGACGCGGGGGAATCTTGCGGGAGCGACGATGGCGGTGCTCTGGGGGTCGGCATTTCTCTCAGCCGCCGTGGACAACATACCCTACGTCGCGGCGATGAACCCATTGATCGTGGATCTCGCCCGGTCGCTTCACCCCGAGATTTCCGATTATGCCACCTTGGTGCATCAGCCGGACATCATCCCGCTGTGGTGGGCGCTGGCGCTCGGAGCTTGTCTGGGAGGAAACGGCACGATCATCGGGGCGAGCGCGAACGTCGTAATCGTGGATATCGCGCGCAAAGCCGGTTATCGGATTACCTTTGGGCAGTTCTTCAAATTCGGATTTCCGGTCATGGTTGGGTCAATTGTGCTCAGTACGTTTTATCTCTGGCTGGTGTTTCTGAGATGAGTTGCCTCCTCAGGTTGGTCGACCGGGCAGCGTCAATATCTCGATTGATCGTGCCGGCCAAGATGGTGTCGTATTTTGAACACCTAATGCATAATGCAGCGGTGCGCCCGACAGGACTTGGATCCATACTGAAACAGTCCAGCGTCACATAACGTGGTCGAGGAAGAGAAAATAACACTCTGTTTCCTTCCACTCTATTACTCATCCTTGCACACCGGTCGCCATGGCGCGTTAGTCCAGTACCCTCTGACCAGATAATCACCAATCGTCTGATCAGCAGGCCGACAAATTTCTGGGTCTTTCATCATCTGCGCCGAATCCACCACCCAGAAGAACAGCTCACCGGGTAGCCCTATTACAAATCCCAATGCGGCAGCAGCGTAGAAAATCATTGTCATCACCTCCTTCTTTTTCCCTCGCAACTCCTCCGTCGAGTTTCTGCATCGCACGATATGACTCACCATGAAGTGCGATACACTAGCTCAGAAGCGCTCGAGCACCTGTTGTTTCTTGGTGCGATATTCTTCGTCCGTGATCAGCCCTTGGGCCTCCAGCCTTTTCAGCACGCGGAGCCGTTCTTCGATGGATAAGGGGGAAGGGTCGATCTTGGGCGAGCGAGTTGACGATGGATTCACGGCCGTGGCTTCCTGAGAACCTGACGCTGCGACCGGTTCCCCTAAGAGGAGCGCCTGATAGGCAATGCTCAGTTCAGTGGGACTGGAGAAGAGAAGGCTAGAAACGGCCTTGGGGCCTCGCACGGTCGTTTGATGGTTACCTGCGACCAGATCGTATGCAGGGCCCGCGTCGGGACGTAGCGGGCGCTCCAACAGTAGCTGGCGTGTACTAGGCATGGTGACGACTTTCCGATAGTTGGCCAACACGATATGCAGCGAGGATCCATCGACATACCCTCCGCCGGTGGTGAGTTCCGAGAGTCCCTGCGAACCCGGTCGACTCAGTCCGAACACGACCCATTCGTCGTCTTGCGCGTGGGCAAACGCTTTACTCAACGTCACGCTGAGGTAGGCGATTTCTTCTTGGGTAAAGGCCGGCACCACCGGTCCAGGCGGCACCGGTAACAGCAGCCCTTCAGCCTGGCGCTGGACGTGCAATTCCTTGAGGATAGATGTCCAGTCCTCAGGGCTCAGAATAAACGGATGCGCGAACCGCTGGGTGCCCGCTGGTCGCGTGTCAGTCGTGACCGTTTGCAACCGGACAAAGCGATCCGCCTCCTCGCACTGGCCGCACGCGATCCTGGTTGCTGGGGCGGCAGCCACATAGGTACTCCCGATCAGCAACAGCGATCCTGTGATCAGGCACGCACCGATGGAGACCTGTTTTCCCAGTGATGTCCGCATCCTTCCTCCACCCCTCGTCGAACTCGTGGCACCTTCTCCGCATCCGAATCACACGTCGATCGTCCGCGTGGCTTAATACGCGAAATCCAATCCCGTAAGCATTGTCTGGCCCAGCAAATCGCCGCCTCCTGCACCGACACCATTCGCCCGGTAGGTGTTGTATTCGGCATGCAGGGCGATATCGGTCCGGCTGGACTGGTGGAGGTAATAGCGGGCCAGGAACGTATGGGAGTTGACGTTGTTGTAGTGCTTGGCGAAGGTCGGATCACCCTGGCGTTCGTTCCGAATTACATCATAGCGATAGGAGAGTAACCAGCCCGGCATCTCGACCACAGGGAGCAGAGTCGGGTGCCAATCCAATTCGACGAAGGCCCCGTTCCAAGAGGCGTTCTGCGCATTGACGATGCCTTGGGACACAAACAAGTTCTTGCTGTCGTTGCCATGCATCACCGCGCCAAAGAGGTTCCACTGCCCGTCGAAGGTGAGGCTTACGTCACCCCCGATGCGACTAAACGGTTGGCCGCTTCCTGCCACCGCCTGGCAGGTCGGACAGGTGGCATTCACCACGGTAGGCGCCGTACCATAGGCACCAAAGATGCCGATCCGCTGGCCGGTCACCACGCCGTACCCTCCAAACGACTGCGTCATATGGCCATAGAAATTCACGTTGCGGCCGCCCGTGCCACAGGTGGTCCCTGCGGAGCATCCGCTGAGCGGGCCGGAAAACGCGTTCGTTGTCAGGGCCGCAAGGCTGTACCGGAAGTAGCCCGAGGTCGCGGACGTCTTCTTAATCCCGGTCACCTCAGCACCGGGCTGGTTTTCGCCGATCGCAAAGGAGTTTGGATTGAGATAGGAGCTTGTGGAGGTCCCGCTAATCGTGGCTGTGTAGGGTGTCCCGGGCAGATAGTGATACATGACGAACGGGGTGTTCAGGGTTGGGCTGCGCTTCTCGCTGAAGGGCACATCTAACTCGAATTTGCCGACCCGCAGATTGACCAGATAATCGCCGGGCTCACTCTTGACGCCCACGAACCGTTCCAGCCGCATGAGCCGGACAAAAGCCGACTCCAGATCGCTGTCACTGGCGCCGGTCCCGAATCCGGCACTGCCTAACCCCGGCGTAAACACGACCCCAAACGCAATATTGCGATCAAGGATCCCGAAACTTAAGATATCCAGACCGGTGAAGCCGAATCCGCCTGTCGTGATGCCCGTCCCATCAGTCCTGACACTTGCCCTTTGATACCCGACCGTCGTGCGGAATGAGAGGGGAAAGTAGCCCATGCTGATGCTTTCATGAGTCGGAATGTCCTGGTCTGCCCCCAACTGATAGCCCTGGTCCCGGAAGAGATTCCCGGTGTCGTTGAGTTTTGGGAACCCCGGCACGTGACAGACGTTACAAGAAAACCCGTACTTGCGGGCGAAGGCGGGAATCGCATTGGCATTCTTGACCAGACAGCTCCATTCATAACTTATCAGCGCGATCAGCCCGACTAGCATAATGATGCCTTGCAGAGCGATATGTCTTTTCATACCGTCTCCTTTCGGCTCGTGAATAGTGTTCGTTTGAACATGACAGACAGGTATAGAGGGTATTGTTCTGCGTAAAAGACCAGGAAGCCATCACCGGCCGCTTACTCTCACCCCTTGCAAAAGGTCCGCAGATACGCGACCACTTTCCATCCTTCCCCTTCGCTGAGGATATTGGGGATCAGGGCCTGCATGCCGGTCCCCGGGCTACCGTATTTGATGATCCAGAAGAGCTCGCCATCATCGCGCTCCTTTTGAAACGCACAATCCGTGAAGTTCCGCGGGGGATGAGCGGCCTGCATGTGGCTCGCAGGGCCATCCCCTTTTCCACTCACTCCGTGACAGAGAAAACACGCGCCTTTGCCTTCGTACAGAGTTTTTCCGGCTGCTACGATCTCTGCGGCGGCCGTTCGCGTGTCACCAAATGGCGCATGTAAGGCTTTGGCCTTATCCGAGTGAGCCGCAGGCACCCGGTCCTTTGTTGGTGGTGGAGACAATGGGACCCCCTCTGCGGTGCCTGAGAGCGGGACAGCGGCGAGCAACAACCCTACGACCATGAAGCCGTGAGCTACGTATCGGTCTTTCATCGTCATCGCGCGTCCTCCTTTCCGTTTAGTAACTAGGCAATCCCGAATTGCCCCACTTCGGCTAGTCCCTACACAGAGAATGAGCAATAGGTGCGCCAGAGATCTCGGGGAATACATTTTCAACTGAATCAATTGGATAGTTTCTCCCGTTATTGTGAATTGACCTGGCACAATTTCTAGTAGTGGGTAAGAAGGCAACAGCCGAGTCAGGAGCTATCGGCGCAAAACGCTACATGCAAAATACGTTATTCGAGGAATTGTGCGGTAAGGCCAGATCTCGACAATAGATGAAACCAGATAGTCGCCGACTCTCATCCCATGCCGCCGTGGGAGTGACGGAAGATGAGGCGGGACACATGGGTTCATCCGGAAGAGACGCTGAACACTCTCGTCATGGACAGGAACTTGATGACACGCAGGTGGTGCGCCCGACAGGACTTGAACCTGTAACCCCCAGATCCGTAGTCTGGTGCTCTATCCATTGAGCTACGGGCGCCTCTAGAAGAAGTGATGACTTTTGAGTGCTCAGTGCTGAGTTGAAGAAGAAAAGACGCTAACAGGTTGGTTAAGGTCTGCCTCTATCTGAGCACTCAGCATTATCACCTCAGCACTGGTTAGAGGCAGAGGTTATACAGTTGTCGGGGAGAGGGGGTCAAGTGAAGAGGCTTTGTATCGACGGCACCGACGGAGACCGTCGGTGCTGTGGAAAGCAGTCGGCACTAGAAAATGCTCTTGCTCACTTCTGGGGCGTGAGGGCTTTCATTGCCCGCAGTATCGTATGCCGTGACGGTGAAAAAATAGGTTGTTCCTTTTGTGAGATTCGTGAATACGTAGCTGGTCACTTTTCCTGTCGAGACAGGCGCCCCATACATCCCCGATTGCGTTCCCGAATAAATTTTATAGCCGGCCAAGTCGGAGTCGGTATTTGCCGTCCAAGTTAATGTTGCACTACTGGCTGTGCTTGCTGAGACTGTCAGCGAGACCGGGACGACTTGTGGGCTATTGGTGGCGCCCGTGGCGGTGATGGTGATGGTTGCGTTGTAGGTGCCGGCAGCTAGGCCAGCGAGGTTTACCGTTGCGTTGACTGAATCGACTTCCGTGGTGGTGGTTCCGGAAGCTGCTGAGAGTGCCAGCCAGGTAGCGTTGTCGCTGGTTGTCCAGGTTAAGGTGCCTCCGGTTGGATTGGCCAATGTAAATGCTTGGCCAGCAGGATTGGTGCCTCCGGCCATACCTGTGAATGCAAGACTGGTTGGAGTCAGCCGAATAGACGGCGTAGCGGTCGTACCGGACAGGATGAGGCTCACTGGTATCTGTTTAGTGATACCGCCTCCTGAAATGGTTGCTGCGCCGCTGTAGGTGCCGGCTGCAAGACCCGAAGAAGACGCGGTGGTCGTAAATGTCGCGGTTTGTCCTGCTGCGATCGTCTGCGTTGATCCTGGTTGCACGTCGATGAGCCAGCTGACCGCTTCGCTCCACGTCACAGTCAGCGAAGTCGTGCCCGTGTTCGAGACGATGATAGCACCAGTCGTGTTCGGTCCGCCGACTGTGCCCGAGAAGGCAAGGCTGGAAGGGCTGGCGGTAAATCCTGTCGCGGACACTGAAGGCGCCACGGTGAGCGAAACGGGGATCGCTGTTTTGCCTACTCCGCCATTGGGCCCAACGGTCGTGATCATAATACTGGTGGTGTATTGTCCGGGGGCCATTCCGGCGAGATTGATACTGACGGAGACGGTATCCTTTTCCGTCGTGATCGACCCCGACGCAGGATTGACGGTGGCCCACGAAACAGGGGAACTGACAGTCCATGATTTTGTACGGCTCCCTGATTTCCAGAACGTGACTGGCTGACTCAGCGGAGCTGTGGTGCCTTGCGTGCCGGTAAAGGATAGGGATGTTGGGCTTAAGGAGAGAGCCAACGCCTCAGGTTGGGCCGATAGAAGTTGTACAGTCGCCGAAATGCCAAGGGCAACAAGACATTTCAGAGCATGAAAGAGGAGCGGGGTTGCGTTGATCAATCGTAGCTGGTTTCTACTTATTCCCATGATGCTTGCCCTCTTTACAGTGTAATCAATTGCTTTCAGAATCCTTGCTAATAGGTTCGCCCAGGACTAGAACGACCTTCGCAAGTTGTTGAGCAATGGGCGTGCCTGTGCCAAAAAGAAAATCCATACAGCGAAAACCCTGCGTGGAGAGGCACTTTTGCCGCTGCTCACGGTAAAACCATACAGAAGAGAAGATGATGTGGTGTGTAGGCGATTGCCTGCGAGTCTGGCCCTCCTGTGCACAGGGTTCTACTGCAGGACATTGCCCAGGGAGAAAGGGGAAGCGAAAGCCTATTGAGGATACATGGCCACGGCAAGGCTCGGGCTCATGCCTCGAATCTGATACGTCGCACGATCAAGGTGTTTCGCGCGACAAAACAGTGCGTGACAGACCCATCCTGGATTTAATGAGTACGCGGCTGGTCAATGAGTGGCATGATGAACGGTCTGGATCAGGAACAATGCCTGGTGCAAGGACTCGACTGAGAGGCTCTCCGTAAGAAGCAGAGAGCCTCTCAAACCAGCTAGCCTCGCCAAATAGGGAGAGTGAGATTACTTGCCCTTCTCTTCCTTCTTCTTCTCATCCTTTGTATCGCCGAACCTGTCGGCATTGCCGCAATCATAGACTCTTCACACTCGCCGAAGTCCGATTATTTGCAGGAATTCTTTGCGCTGCGCGCCTCTCTGAACTACAGTCACCTTCATGCGACTGCACTCCTCGTCATCACAACCTAGAGCGGATCTGACCT
>JACPZN010000136.1 GCA_016195505.1 Nitrospirota bacterium
GCCGTCGGCCGTTCTGATCGAAATCTGAAACACCCTTGAAACCGTTCTTATCGACATCTTTCTTTGCGTTATTCTTTGCATTGTCGATCAGCTTGCCAAGATTCAGTTGGCCATCACCTTCTGGTCTGAGGTTTCCTTCAAGAAGAATACGGACGATGGCGGTAGCATGCCTGCGAAGCGCAAACGGATCTTCGGAACCAGTAGGGACCATCCCAACATAAAAAAATGCCGCGACTGAGTCGAGACGATCAGCGAGAGAAAGTATTTGGCCAGCTTTCGACTTTGGCAGTTCTCCTTCGATTGATCGAGGAAGATATTGCTCTCGGATGGCCAGACGGACAGCCTCGGATTCTTCATCATGTTTGGCGTACTCGCCTCCCATGACTCCTTGAAGCTCTGGGAATTCAGCCACAATGCCGCTCACCAGATCGGCTTTACACAACTGCGCGGCTCTTTCGCAGTCACTCTTCAACGCGTCATTCTTGGGAGCTAGTTGGGATACAATCACTCCAACTAGCTTTGTGATCCGTCCCTGTTTCTGTGCCATCGTGCCGAGTTTTTGATGGAACGTCACTCCGCCGAGTTTCTTGACCCGTTCCTCTAACTTGACCTTACGGTCTTCATCGAAAAAGAACTTGGCATCGGCCAGGCGGGCAGCCAACACTCGCTCGTTGCCCGCCCGTATGAGCGACATATCTTTGAGCTGGTTATTGGCGACAGCAATGAAGTGCGCCGCCAGTTTGCCGGACTTCTTGTCCCGCACCGAGAAGAACCCCTGATGTTCTTTCATCGACGTGATGAGGATTTCAGGCGGGACGGCCAAATATTCCGGCTTGAAGTTTCCAAGAATGGCACAGGGCCATTCGGTAGTATATACCGCCTGATCGAGCAATGAGGCATCAGCGTTCAGTCCGACGCCGGCCTTCTCACAGAGACGATCAAGCTGTTCTTCAATCGCTCGTCGACGGCATTCCGGATCAACCAGCACCCCCTGCCTTTCAAGCCCCCGGCTATAGGTCTTAAAGTCACGCACTGCGATGGACTTTCCGCTGCCCATGACGCGATGGCCATAGGTCCGATCGCCGGCCTTAATGCCTGCCGCTTCCACCGGCACTACGTTTCCCGCGAACAGTGCGACCAGCCACCGCACCGGTCTCGCGAAACGCACGCCCGCCTTGTTCCATTTCATCGCTTTGGGAAAAGACAACTTACCGACGAGCTGAGGCAGCAGTTCCAGCAAAACCGTCTTGGTGGGGCGTCCGGAGTCTTGTTTCACCGCAAACAGATAGTCCCCTTTGGGAGTTTGGCGGACTTCCAGACTTTCGACGGAAACGCCTTGACCCGTCGCGAATCCAATCGCAGCCTTGGTCGGCTGACCCGCTTGATCGAATGCCACCGCTTTTGACGGCCCCATTGCTTCCTTGACGACTGCAGCCTGATGTAACACCAGCTCTTCAACCACCAAGACCAGCCGGCGAGGCGTGCCATACGTCTTGATGGAACCGGACGAAAGTCGCGCCTCACTCAAAAGACGCTCGGCATGTTCTTGAAGAGACGTCAGCGCGGGAACGATGAATTCAAACGGCAGTTCTTCGGTGCCGATTTCCAATAATAGCTCGGCACTTCCTGTAGGACGCACAGACTTTCTCTGGGACTTCTTGGATGACGATGTCTTCATATGCGATGGACTATCTGTGGCCTGAACCGGCCTTCGACCGAGGTCCACCTATCGCCTTGTTGCGCTCGATGAGCGGATGGCCCATCGCGGCGCGTTCTTCGATATACCGCTCGGCACATTGCCTGGCCAGCGCCCGCACCCGGCCGATATAGCCGGTCCGCTCTGCCACGCTGATCGCCCCTCGGGCATCAAGCAGATTGAACACGTGGGAGGACTTGATGCAGTAATCGTAGGCCGGCAAGGTCAGGCGCTTGTCGGTCTGCCCAAGCAACCGCCTGCATTCGGCTTCATAAGATTGGAAGGCGTTCATGAGCATATTCACATCGGCTTCCTCGAAGTTGTAGCGCGAACCCTGCACCTCAGTCTCGTGATGAATGTCCCCATATTTGATGGTATCGGTCCAGGCGAGATCAAATACGTTGTTCACCTGCTGCAGATACATAGCGATGCGCTCCGTGCCATACGTGATTTCGCCAGTGATCGGACTCAATTCGATGCCACCGATTTCCTGAAAGTAGGTGAACTGGGTGATCTCCATCCCATCGAGGCGCACTTCCCAACCAAGCCCCCAGGCACCAAGGGTTGGTGACTCCCAATCGTCTTGAATGAATCGAATGTCATGCTGCTTGGGATTGATCCCCAACTGAGCAAGACTCTCCAAATACAAGTCTTGGATATTGTCGGGAGAAGGCTTCAGCACCACTTGATATTGATAGTAGTGCTGAAGGCGGTTGGGATTCTCGCCGTACCGCCCGTCGGTCGGCCGCCGCGACGGCTCGACGTACGCCGCCTTCCACGGCTCCGGTCCGAGGGCGCGCAAGAACGTCGCGGGATGAAACGTCCCCGCCCCCACTTCCAAGTCGTACGGCTGCAC
>JACPZN010000137.1 GCA_016195505.1 Nitrospirota bacterium
CGCCATTCTCAGCTCTACCATAGGTGCATTCAGCCGATCGACGGGCAGCCGATTCAATTCCGTCCGATGGCGTAAAACCGTCGCTTGACGAGTTCGGCACTGAGGACGTAGCCCGCCAGGATCGCTGCTAAGATCAGGAGAAAGGACTGCGGCATCGGAGTCAATCCGAACGGCGCGGCGATCGGTGCATAGGGAAGGAGCAAAGTCGTTCCGGCGACGGCGAGGGTGGCCAGGATGAGATACCGCCCCGGCTTGCTGGTGAAAAACGGCCGGCGAGTCCGAATGACCAGCACAATGGCTGATGCTGAAATGACGGATTCCACGAACCAACCCGTTCGAAATTGCTCTGGCGAGGCCTGCAGAATGAACAAGAGCGCGCCAAACGTGAGGTAATCGAAGACAGAGCTGACCAGACCAAAGGTCAACATGAACTTTCGGATGAAAGCGATATCCCAGCGTCTTGGTTGGTCGATCAGTTCAGGATCGACGCTGTCGGTGGCAATCGTCATTTCGGGAATGTCGGTCAGCAGATTGGTCAATAGAATCTGTTTCGGCAGCAGGGGGAGAAACGGCAGGAACAGGGAGGCGCCGGCCATGCTGAACATGTTGCCGAAGTTGGCGCTGGTCGCCATGAAGACGTACTTCAATTTCCAGCACGTTTCAGGGCGAGAATGATGCGATCTTTCTGATTCGGTTCCACTTCCGCAAACACATCGATGTCGTTGACCCGTTGGAGCAGTGCTTGGTCCGTCATCTGGCGAAGATCCTGCCCGGTCAAGAGCCGCTGATGGTCCATCCCAACCTGTTGGCTGACGTGGGAGGCGACAAGTCGGTGATCGCCCGTGATGATTTTCAGTGCGACGCCCAGTTGTCGTAAGGACGCGATAGTTTCTGCCATGTCCGGCCTGACCGGATCAGCGAAGACCAAGAGCCCGAGGAACGTCATGTCCGCTTCATGCGCCTTGTCGATATGAGGCGTCTCGCCCATGTCTCGATGCGCGAGGCCCAGTGTCCGAAGACCTTGTCGATTCAGGTCCTGAAACTGCTGTCGGATCTTCTCGCTGCGTTCCCCCATGGGGACCGTCGTCCCGTCCGGCAATTCTGCGCGCGTGCAGACGGTCAGCATCTGCTCCACCGCCCCTTTGGTAATCAGGAGGTGGGTCGTGGGTGTGGCCACGAGGATGGACAGTCGTTTACGGAGGAAGTCGTACGGCACCTCGTCCAGCTTCCGGTATCCCGATAGATCAGCGACGCACTGTGTCCGAAGCGCCTCATCGAGCGGATTGATGAAGCCGGTTTCATAGGTGGCGTTGAGAGAGGCATGGAAGAGGACCCGTTCGCTGGGGAGACCTTCCAGATTGAGCGCCGCATGCAGTCGCATCGTGCCTTCGGTGAGCGTGCCAGTCTTGTCCGAACAGAGCACGTTCATGCTCCCGAAGTTTTCAATGGAGGCGAGGCGTTTGACGATCACCTTCTGCTGGGCCATGCGTTTCGCCCCATGAGAAAGATTTACGCTGATGATAGCCGGCAGCAGCTGCGGGGTTAGCCCCACGGCGAGAGCCATGGAAAAAAGAAATGAGTCGATCACCGGCCGGTGGAGGTAAACGTTGATGGCGAAGATGGCGAACACGAGGAGGAGCGTCACTTCGAGCAACAAATATCCAAAGCGCCGGACGCCGCGTTCAAACTCCGTCTCCGGAGGTCGAAGCATCACGTGAGCGGCAATGCGGCCGAATTCCGTATCCTTGCCTACGTGCACGACGATGGCCTTCGCATGCCCGCTGACCACGTGTGTGCCCATGAACAAGCTGTTTGTCCGTCGGCTGAGTGGGGCTTCGGCGGCAACGACCGATACAGATTTCTCGGCCGGATAGGTTTCGCCGGTCAAGGTGGCTTCGTCGATGAAGAGATCCTTGGATTCGAGCACGATTCCGTCGCCGGGAATGCTGGAACCGGCTGCCAGGTTGATGACATCGCCGGGAACGATCTCTTCGAGCGGCACTTCGATCAGCTGCCCATCCCGCCAGACCTCGGTCTTGACCCGAACGAGTGAGAGTAATGCGGCGACCGCTTTTGCAGCGCTATGTTCCTGCCAAAACCCCAGCAACGCGCTGATCAGAATAATAGTCAGGATGATGAGCGCATCGGCGCGATCCGCGAGGAACAAAGAGACCATTGCCGCAAACACAAGAATGAGGATAATTGGACTGCGAAATTGCGAGAGCAGGGCAAACAGGGGGCGGATGTCTTGGTGTGGCTTGAGCCGGGCAGAGGCGTAACGTGCTTGGCGTTGCTGAGCCTCCTCAGCCCGGAGACCGTCAGGGCTCGTCTCCAGGCGAACGAGGAGTTCATCTGCCGGTGTCGCCCAATATGGTCTTTCATTCACGGGGTTGTTTCTCTCAATCACGACTGCTTCGACGAATCCCCGACAGCCGCCCCTGCTTCATGGGAGTGATAATACGAGGCACAATCGGCTTCCCTTCCACGAACAATCCGTTTTCCTGTGAAGGGTGCGCTCCGTCCTGTGACCACCGTGCATTGGCGTTCGCCATGGTCGTCGTCGTAGTAGAGGATAACCCAGTCGCGCGTTTTCTTGAGTTGATGGGCCAGGGCGCTGTTTGAGAACATGGCAGTGTAGTGGCGCGGGCCCCGTTGCGTGTGGAGGATCGGCAACCAGGCCTCTTTCTTTGGATTGAACCGTCGCGGCGCGATCTTCTGTAGTTTGTTGGCCAAGGACGACTCTCGATATTCTCGGTCGACATCCAGCAGTTCCTCGACGGAAAGTTCACCGCTTGCGTGTGGCCCGGCCGATTGAGTCGGCCTGCGAACGCGGCCTAGTCTGGCCGTGAGGGAGTCGATGATGCCTTGCAGCTTCTTGGGGCCGACTCCTTCGATGTCCGCCAACCGTCCATCGTGTGCCGCCATCTCGAGCTGTTCCAGCGTATGGATGTGCAAGTCATCGTACAATCGTGTTGCGAGGGCAGGCCCGATGCCGGGAATCGACGCGAGGAGCGCCGTGGAGTCCAACTCACCACGCAAGCGATCCAGCATCGGCAGCCGGCCGGTGACGACGAGCGTATGAATCGACCGTGCCAGGCTTATGCCGATACCGGGCAAGGCCTGGAGCCCGTCCGTGCCCTGTTGCTCGACAATCTGGGAGACGGGGACTTCCAGGCGCTCCAATCTCTCTGCAGCGGTCCGATAGGCCCGGATGCGAAAGCGATTCGCGCCCTGTTCGTCCAGGAGAAGGGCGACCTCCCGCAACTTCTGAGCAATCTCTTGATTCTCCTGGATGCTCATGGCGCAAAGAGTAGCCTTCAGCTAACGGCGATCAGCATTCAGCTGTCAGCTTCGGATCAAACAGTTTCCTCCGAGAGCTGATGGCTGTCTGCTGCAGGCTGATAGCTGACAACTGCATATTCCCCTACTCATATCTCAGCGCCTCGATAGGACTCATCTTTGATGCCTTGTTCGCCGGATAGAGGCCGAAGAACAGTCCGACGACGAGCGAAAAGAGAAAGGCGGCGACCACGGCTTCTGTGTTGATGATGGTCGGCCAACCGATCATGGTGGTCAGCAGGCGCGCGATTCCGATCCCAGCGCCGACGCCGAGGATTCCGCCGATCGCCGTCATGATAATCGCTTCGATCAGAAACTGGAGCAGGATATGGGTACGTTTGGCGCCAACGGCCATGCGCAATCCGATTTCCCTCGTTCGTTCAGTGACCGACACGAGGAGAATATTCATGATCCCGATGCCCCCGACGATCAGCGAGATGGACGCAATGCCCATCAACATCAGCATCATTGTCCGGCTCGTCCCGGCGATGGTCTTCGCGACATCTTCCATGGTGCGGATAGTGAAGTCGTCTTCTTCTGATGGGTGGAGATGATGTCTGGCTCGTAAGAGTTCTTTGATGTCCTCCACGACGACAGGAATATCCTGGCGCGTCTGTGACGCAACGAGGATGATTCCAACCGTTCCAAGAAATTTCGTCCCCAGGACTTTGCGTTCGGCGGTCGAGAAGGGTAGCACCACGAAGTCATCTTGGTCCTGCCCCGTGATCGACTGACCCTTCGGCGCTAGGATTCCGATCACACGGAGCGGGACGTTTCTGATACGGATCTGACTGCCCACGACTTCTTCCCCCGGCTCGAACAGGTTCTGGACGGCGGTTTTTCCCAAGACGGCGACTTTTGCGGCGGAATCCAGGTCCGATTGCGTGAAGAAGTTTCCTTGCGCGATGGGCCAACTCCGAATCTCAGGAAAAACAGGGGTCGTCCCGAGGACGATCGTGCTCCAATTCTTGTTTTCCCTGATGACTTGAAGGACCGAGCGTGTCGCATACATCACCGTGGTGACGCTCGAGACTTTCTTCTCGATGTCCTCC
>JACPZN010000138.1 GCA_016195505.1 Nitrospirota bacterium
GGCGTTGGTTGCCAACACTCCCCGTTCGGCGCAGCACAAGCCATCGGGATTCGGCTTGTTCGCGCTGCGATAGATTACGACCTTGCCGCTTTTTGCACTGAAGGGTACCCAGACATCGATTCGGTCGTCATTCCATCGATAGATGATGGCGGGTACACCGCCGATCTCCACGCGATTTTCACCCTTGTCGAAGTCCATGAAGTTATAGGGCGTAGCGCCGCTTTCGGAATAGAATCCAAAATGTTCCCCATTGATGCGAAGCAGCGTCCCGATGGGTGCGCTGGCCGGACTGATCGTGGTGGCCTTAGGAACATGGACCGTAAATTGAGCGACGGTGCGCTGGCGTCCCTGGCTTTTCAGGATCATTGGGCCTGACTCCGCACCGAGCGGCACATGGACCACAATAGCATCATCCTTCCATTGTGCGATTGTCGTCAGCTGTCCCCCGATCAACACCGCATCGTCAGGCCCTTTGCCGGCACCGAATCCCTGCCCGAACAAGACGACTTTCGTGCCGACAGGCCCGCTGACTGGATCGACGTGCACTGAGGGAATCAACGATAGGGGGACAGCGTTGCTGACCAAATACTCCACTGGCGCACAGCATGATCCGTCCGGCAGCGGATCGGAAGAAGCCAGCCGGACGACGACATCCCCGCTCACCGCATTGGCTGGAATCTCAAGCTCGATCTTATCGTCCTTCCATCGCTTAGGACGCACCACAACACCGCCGACCATCACATCATTAACGCCGAACATAGTATTCGGATCACGCGCCCCCGCCGTCGTACCGAAATTACGCCCCGTGATCTGCAGCGTGGTTCCTCGTTCAGCCTCCGCCGGTGTAACGGCCTCAATCTGAGGGTTCACGACAGTCAATGTCCCAGCCTGCATTTTCTTCTTGCCCACGACGATCTCAACCGGACCGCTCGTAGCCTTAAAAGGCACCTTCACCTCGATCAGGTCCGACTCCCATCGCTGGACCAGCGCAGGAACGCCATTGAACGTTACCTTATTGATTTGGACCGATTTAAAGTTCCCAAATCCTTTTCCACTGAGCGAAAGGGTCGCGCCCGGCGTGGCCGATCGAGAAGATAATTCAATAGCGGTCGTGCCTGCCTCTGCAGAAAGCGTGGCCCCACCGAAAAGGACGCCGGCTGACAATACAACCCGCAACATCGGCATGATACCGCTCCTGTCAACATATGATTGCACCGACATGAGATCGTTCGAGAACAAGCTTTTCATCAGAAGATATTCCATTGGAGATTGTTGAAAAACCCTTCGAGCGCCTAAGCGATAGACACAACTCAACCCTTCGAGGACTTCACCCAAATACCCCTGCAGGGTGTTCAAAAAGCCCACTGTTCTCACCCGCCCTAACCCGGGCACGCCAAAACGTGCCCCTCCACGGACAAGACCTCAGCGAGCGAGCAATTGAACTTTGGACAATGAATGCGGAACGAGAAAGAGACAATCGTTTCCTGTTCATAATTCATCGTTCACCGTCCTCCAGCCGACGGACTTTGTCAACACCCTACCAGCGCGTAGCACGAGAACCCCACGCACCGGACTCTGGCAGGACAGAACGGCGGTACAACGTGAAGCGAGGGACGATCGAACTATAACAATCGATTTTTTCGACTGTCAAGGCTAGCTAGGAGGCGATTTGGACGATCAGTTCGATTTCGACGGGGGCCTGCCGAGGAAGTTCAGCCGCGCCGACTGCGACACGGGCATGGCGCCCCGCCTCCCCGAAGATGGCGACCAAAAGGTCAGAAGCCCCATTGAGCACTTGCGGCTGATCGGTAAATCCAGGAGCGGACGCAATGTGACCGACCATTTTGACGATGCGCTTCACCCGATCCAACGAACCCACTTCGCTACGAATGATGGCCAACGCATTCAAGACCGCCACCTTAGCCGCCTCCATCCCCTGCGCAATCGTAAGGGGTTGCCCCAGCTTGCCGGTCATGACGAGTTGCCCATCCTGCGACGGCAACACTCCGGACAAGAACAATAAATCGCCAGCTCTGACTGCAGGGATATAAGTCGCCACAGGTTTAGGTGGAACAGGCAACGTGAGCCCGATTTCTTTCAACCTGCTCTCATACGACATAGGTCCTTTCGATTTTCTCCCCTCCGATCGATACTGTTCACTTTTAATTTTTAACTTTGAACTTTCTATTACCCCGACACGAGCGCGTCGAAAAAGCTGTCCCCAATCGGCAGTCGTTCGGCACGCAGAGCATCAACGACGGTCTGCCCGAGGTCCGCAGCTGTTGCCCTGGTTCCTAAATCGACACCCTGGGCCAGCTTCGGTCCAGTCACGAGGATCGGAACATATTCACGAGTCGGCGTTTTTCCCGGTCGCGACAGATCACGTCCATGGTCGCCTGTCAGTATGACCAGATCTCCAATGCGCAGCTTGTCGAACAGATCCGGCAGGCGATGATCAAATTCTTGTAGAGCCGTCGCGGCTTGGGTGGTGTCCTCCGGCAGAAGATCTAGACTCACATAGAGCACGCCGCGCGGCACTTTATTCATCATACCGACCGTTTCATCGAAAGCCGCGATCGCCGAAGCTGCCGGGAACGCTCTCGTCAGGCCACGACCGCTGAACAAGTCATAGATCTTACCGATCCCCATCGTGATCTGGCTCGACCGATTCAATACGTCCAACATGGTCAGGCCTGGCGGCTCCGACACGAAGTCCTTCCGACTGGCATGAGGCCGAAAGGCCCCGATTTCGCCGGTTACCGTTTGAGCGACAACGCGAATCAATGCACCGCGACCCTTGACGGCCTTCCACGCCTCCCGGCATCGCTGCTGAAAGTCGGCCGGCGGCATGACGGATTCGTGCACGGCCAGGTAGGTGGTGTTTCCCCCGTCAGTCCATAGAATGGGCGCTCCGCTGGCAATATGTTCTGCCCCATACTCGTGGAGCATCAGAGTCATCGAGGCCGTGCGGTTGCCGATCAGCTTCCGTCCCAACACCTGTTCGATGACAGCCACCACATCTGCCGGGACCCCAGACGCGTACTTGGCGCCCCCCCCATACTCAGCCGCGTCCGGCAGAGCCCCGGTCCCAAGGCCATCGATGACAAAAAGAATGACGCGATTGATCATGCGCGCACTATAGCAAAAAGCTCCCGAGGGGCAAAGGTTCTCATTGGGGCAACCTGTATTGGATCAAGGCGATGGGCGACGGACAACTTGCTGGGACTTCTTGAACCCTCAAGCCACTTGCTCGATGAGAAGAAATCGCTGTAGCCGCCGGCGAGCGGGACGGCTCAGAATCCGAAATTCCAGTCCAAATTCAGCCCGGGTCACCCAACGAACACACGCGAGTTCGACCACCACCGGCTCGGCTTGATCGGGCAGCGTGATAGAAAGAGACGCACATCCTTCGTCCGGAACCGGCGTCGAACTCTCAATGCCACAGCCCTTCTCTGATAAGTTGAACACCTTGCCTGTTCCAGCCGCGCCTTCAACGACAAACGCTGCTGGGCAATTCACACGATAGCGCGGGATACAACGTTCCTCTTGCATAGCCATTTCCTTACCTCTTCGACGATTCGCGCCATTCGGCGACAATCTTAAGGCTCGCGCTGGTCCCGATCCGATCCGCACCAGCTTCCAGCATCGCCTGCGTGGTCTTCCAATCTCGTATGCCGCCCGAGGCCTTTACTTTCACACGACCGGCTACAGCTTCTTTCAAGAGCCGAACATCTTCGACCGTCGCGCCAGCAGCGCCGAAACCAGTCGAGGTCTTCACATAATCCGCTCCTGCTTCCACGACCAACCGACAAGCCGTCCGCTTCTCCTGCTGCGTCAGATAACAAGTTTCGATTATGACCTTGCGTTCGACGCCTGGTGTCGACTTCACCACTTCGGCAATGTCTTTCCGCACATAGTCGAGCTCTCCGGATTTCATCCGGCTGACATTCATGACCATGTCCAGCACTCGCGCGCCGCGGGTCACCGCTTCAACCGCTTCGGCAACTTTGGCCTTCGTCGTGTGGCCGCCCAGGGGAAACCCGATGGGGATGCCGACTTGAATCGCCGTGCCTGCCACAGCCGCCACCGCCTCATCCACGTAACAGGGCGGCACAAAAATCACAGTGAATCGATGCTCCTTGGCTTCCTGGCACAACTTCAGAATATCGATCTTGGCGGCGTCAGGCCGAAGCACCGTGTGATCGATGAGCTCCGGCAGATTCCAATCAGCCATGACTCAGGACATTCCTTCTTTGAGCGCGAAAGTCTTCTCCTTGGGAACGATCAATGTTTGAGAATGGGTCCCGCGTCGAAAGGGGCGTTTCTGATACTTTTCCACCGCCCGGTTATGCTCGACCAGCGTGGCAGAAAACTGATGCGTCCCGTCGTTCTTCGACACAAAATACAAATCCGAGGAAGGCGTTGGATACAAGGCCGCGCGAATCGACTGTGCGCCTGGGCTTGCAATCGGGCCAGGCGGCAGGCCCGTCCACCGATAGGTGTTATATGGGTTAGGATGCGAGAGATCTTTCTTGTGCAGATTTCCGTCGAAATTCGGCAACCCGTAGATCACGGTCGGATCGCTCTGCAGGGGAATCTTCTTCTTCAAACGATTGTGAAAGACGGATGAGATACGAGGCCGTTCATTCCCCTCTCCGGTTTCTTTTTCAATGACCGACGCCAAGGTCAGCACTTCATGCACCGTCAGGTGCAGCTCTTTGGCTCGTGCTTGCCACTCCGCCGTCATGACTTGTCCAAGCTGATCAACCATCGTTTTAATGACGTCCTTGCCTGCCGTGGGGCGAGCAAACCGGTAGGTATCAGGATACAAATAGCCTTCCAGACTCGCGGCTGAGATGCCTAAGGTCTTTACAAAGGATTTGTCCTTCGCCAACCGGACAAACTCAGCCCCATCCGTAATCTGCTGCTGCGCCAGAACATCGGCGATTTGACTGATGGTGTAGCCTTCTGGAATTGTGACGGAATGGAGCACCACACGACCCGCGAGGAATTTCGCTAAGATATCCGCCGGAAGCATGGCCGCATTCAGTTCATATTCTCCAGGATGAATCTTACGGTCCGCCTCCTGGGCTTTCCCCAAAAGCACAAAAGCAGATCGGCTCTTGATCAACCGTTCGCGTTCGAGCAAGCTTGCGACTTGTTGGAAGGTCGACCCTTCCGGAATCACCACGACTTTGGAAGGAGGATGGTCGGACTCTGAAACGACCGGGGCTTCAGCCCACCGAATCATCTGATACCCCGCCAGTCCACCGAGCACGACGACGAAGAGAAACACGATCAGGATCAGGCGCAGTTTCATAGGATAGGCCGTTCTCGGTGCGATTCTCCCGCTCTTCTATCGTATCCCCTTCAGCACTGCCGGAGGCGGAAGGCATTGGAGCGGGGGGAGCCTGCGCTTCCAGATAACTCTGCAGCAAGATCGCCGCCGCCACGCGATCCACGACGCCTTTGCGTTTCTTCCGGCTGACATCGGCGGCGATCAAGAGATCTTCCGCCGCCTTCGTGGTCATTCGTTCGTCCCAGGTGACGATGGGAACTGTAAGCGCCTCGCCTAATCGGGCAACGAACTCGTGCACAGCCTGGACCGCCGGTCCTTCTTCCCCGTTGAGCCGCAACGGCAATCCGAGCAGCACCTGCCCGATATCATGGGTCCTAACCAGGTCCTGGATGTGGGCGATGTCCCGCTCCAGAGTGCGCCGTTCGAACGTTTCCAGCGGCTGCGCGGTCCACCCTAATTCATCGCTGAGGGCGACGCCGATCCGCTTGGTACCGTGATC